>DASRMN010000189.1:0-3075 GCA_035647935.1 Clostridia bacterium
CCAAATTACTTATATCCTTTGACCCTTTGGCTACAAACCAAGTAAGTGCAAAATCATATAGCGCTTTTTTATCCATTCCATTGAAATTATTTATATCTATTCCTAAATCCCTGTTCCTATTTTGCATTGCCTTAAAAAACACTTCAAAAGTGATTCCGGTACAATGACATGCCCTGTTGCCATTCGGGTTGGCTTTTAGCAACAGCTCCCCTCTGTAATACAAATCCTCCGTAACCCCATTATAGTTCTGATAATCATTGTTTAAAAGATATGGGTAATTGCCTGCTTCATAGGTTTTAACTACGCCCAAAACATATGTATTTAAAGTCCTGTCTGAATTTACATCCCTCTGTAATTTGCTGCCGGAAGCTGTGATTTCCCTGCTTGCCATCTTCATAGTCTGTGGCATTTTTGGCTCAGGCTCCTCTTGTTTCAGCTTTTCTACTGTGGTTTCTATTTCAGTTTCCAATTGGATTTCTTCTGCGACCTCAATTTCTTTTATGTCTCTGTCTTTTATACCGATATCCCCACTATCCATATCGTTATCATCGTTTTCCATGCTCTGTTCTTCATAAATATCTTCCGGTATATCGGTACCTGCACCGTCATTGTCACCATTTCCCGTATTTTGTTCTTCATCAATATTTCCCGATTCTGATTCCTTTGCGGGTGATGTAGCTAAGATTCCGCCTGCTGTATTTGTATTCTCCCTTTCGTATGATGCGGATTCAGGGGTTACATCATCGGCCCTCACTGAAGGGGCGTTATCCGCTTTAAGACTATAATCATGACAATTCCCCAGTGAATATGTAATATATAATAAAAGGGTTATTACAATAGAAAAAATAAATAGATTTATGCCGGGTCTATAATGCTTGTCCATATTTACCACCTCGGTTACCCATAATCTAAGTCTTATTATACTAGATGTAAATATAGTATTAAACTGGTAAAATCAGGAGAGCCCTGCCTAAGGCAGTCCCATATGGAATTCGGAATCACTCGGCTTGTTTTGAATATATTTTACTCAGTCCACCCTGCACCATGTTCAGGATGGAGTGTTCTTGAAAGATGTATAAAATATGATAGGTGACAAATTGGGTACGTCAGACTGTGTGAAAATTGTCATCCTAAGCAAAGCGAAGGATCTCAAATGGTCTAAAAACGAGATTCTTCGTTACACTCAGAATGACAAAAAGTAAAAAAGGTGCTTTTTCACACAGCCTGCCGTCCCCTTTTGTCACCCTAGTATTAGTGGATTTCCTTCAGCAGTCTCAGTAGCAAATCCCATATTCTTTGAACCGACTCTATATCTAATTTCTCGCCGGTAGTATGCGCGCCGTATATGTTTGGCCCAAAGGAGATTATATCAATACCATTAATTTTCGCCGCGAAAATTCCACATTCTAATCCTGCATGAGTGGCATATATCTTGGGAGGATACCCGTATTGTTCACGGTGTATCCGGGTAAATATCTTCTCTATTTTCGAATCAGGGTTAATTCCCCATTCGGGATAATCACCTTCTAGGGAAATTTCAGCGTCAACTAATTCACCTATTGCCTTGATTATATTTACAATTTCGTGCCTGACTGTGTTTTTAGAGCTTCTAACCATATTTTCGAAAATAATATAATTCCCGGCCGTTTTTGCTATTCCTAAATTCGAGGAACTTTCAACCAGCCCTTCTATTTCCCCACTCATTCCATACACGCCATTAGGCATTGACATCAGAAATAAAACAACTTTTCGGGACGTGTCTTTATCAATAACCCTGGAAGCTGAAAATCCTTCCATTTTTTCTATGTTCATTCTAACATTCGGTTCAGATACCTTCATTTCACTTTCTAATATAGAATTCCACTTCCTACTAAAATCTGCAAAATCAACATCTGAGTCTTTTATGCATACCAGTGTTTTCGCATGTCTCGGTATTGCGTTATTTTTTGTCCCACCGTCAATGTTTAAAATACGATAGTCTGCATAATCCTCCAGATCATAAAGTATGCGCCCAATAATTTTGTTCGCATTTGCCCTTTTCTCATCTATTTCCAGCCCGGAATGCCCGCCTTCTAACCCACTAACCGTTATATTATAAAACAGACTGTTGCTGTCAACACCCTCAAATTCGATATTCAGCTTTGCCCTAACCGTTACTGCACCTGCACAACCGACTATTAGGACCCCTTCATCCTCAGAATCAACGTTTATCAATATTCGTCCGTTTAAATTGCTTACGTCCATATTGTCTGCCCCTATCATGCCTATTTCTTCTCCTGTGGTAAGCACTACTTCCAAGGGCGGATGATCAATATCTTCAGATTCCAGTATAGCCAAGAAATATGCTATTGCTATGCCATTATCCGCACCTAAGGTTGTGCCTTTGGCATTAATATAATTGTCCTCCACCTCCAATACTATTTGATCATCGACAAAATCATGAACCACATTCATATCTTTTTCACATACCATATCCATATGACCCTGCAAAATAACGGTAGGTGCCTTTTCATATCCCTTGGTCCCGGGTTTTTTAATTATTATATTTAGGGCATCGTCCTGTATAACATCTAATCCATTCTTTATTGCAAAATTTAACAGGTATTCACTTATCAATTTTTCCATACCTGAACATCTCGGTATTTTCGTTATTTCATTAAAGTACCCAAACACTTTTTCAGGTTTCAGTGTTTTTATATTGTTTCCCATTTTTTGTTATCCCTCCATCCAGGTTATCCATTATCACAATATTCCTTTTCATTTCAGTGAGATTGATTTTTGCACCCATTATTACCCCGTACTTTTTACAGTCGGTCTATTTTACATATTAGATATTTCAAAAGAGGCAGGATATTTCACCTACCCCTTCCATATTAGATATATTACATTTAATTAGTAACCCCGGGACTTAACTGTTTGCATACTCTCGTAGATGGATATTAAACTCATCCCTCAGGAATTTGGAATTAAACGCGACATAGAGAGGACGATTAAAATTCAGGTTTTTAATTACTTTTAGTTTATCATAGGCCTTGTCCTTGTTTATATATTTGAACACTCCCAGATCAACTACCC
>DASRMN010000190.1:0-6094 GCA_035647935.1 Clostridia bacterium
ATACAATACCTATTATAATACCTTTATTTTCCTGCCAAAATAGGTTTTCCGGCAATGTTTCAACGTCTGCAGCAGGAGTGTCGTTAAATTGTCGAACATTCACTTGTACAACCTTTGTATCCAACCCTGCCGCCGTGGATATTATGTCTTCTAAATCTTTTTTGTCAGTTTCAGTTAGATTTCCGTCTTCCAGAGAAGCACTGTTTAAAAATACTGCTACCGTAATGTCTTTTACCTGACCTTGCGCCTTCACTATTTTTTTATGCAGTTCATTAATTTCAAAATTAATAGTTTTACTCGCTTCTGTATATGCCGAATGATCCCCATCTTCTTCCGTATACAGGGGTATTTCATTCTCTGTATTGGAGTCGGGGCCGGGCCCGCCTCCGGTACCGCTGTTTGTTACATTTTGACTTAGTTCCTGCAAACTCCTCGGTATACCTGTAGTTTCGCCGTCAATCGGTGGAGCGAATTCTTTTATTTCAGTCACTTCACTATCAAAATCCAATCTGACATTTGCCATAACTACTACATTTCCATGACCATAAACACTGGACAAAAAATTGGTTATACTGCGTTCCAATTCATTCTTTATATTTTGCTGTAGGGCCATATGATCGTTGGTATCAAAAATATCCGGATTTTTTTTCGGGTCCTCGTTTAATATCCTTCCATCGTTTCCATGTACTGTTACACTCTCCGGTGAAAGACCTTCCACAGCATTTGAAACTAAAACAGCAATACCGTTTACACTCTTGCTATCCAAAACAGTATTGTTTTCTAGGTTAAGTGTCACCGATGCCTTTGCCGGGTTGTCTTTATCCCTGAGAACAAAACCGGTTTTCTCAGGTACCGTCAGGGTTACCTCAGCCTTTTTGATACCTTGCATCTCTTCTATTATGCCGGCCAAATAGTTCTGAAGTGCATATACGTAGCGTTTGGAGCTATCTTCGCTCGTCATCATAAACGGGTTACCTGAAAATGCATCCTCAAGAGAAAACCTAGGGGATGGTAACCCTTGGGTAGCCACCACTACTTGTGCCTTCTTTTCATCTTTTTTGGACACCAGAATAGTTCCGCTGGTTTCCCCTATTTTAGCTTTGATATTGTTTGAGTCCAACGTGTCTATAATCGCACCTGTTTGTTCCGGTTCAAGATTCCTGTATAACTCTATGTAATCTGTTTTTGAAAAATATAAAATTAGTCCCAATAATGCCAATACTGTAAATGCCGTTACTGAAAGCAAGATAATTTTTTGTTTTTTCTCCAGTTTTTGAAAATAATCGTCTAATTTATCTTTGATCTGGTTTAGGTGTTCTGACATTGGCTCACCCCTTTTCTGCTCCGACTAGATCTGCATCCTCATTATCTCCCTATATGCTTCTAATATTTTGTTTCGAATTTGCATAGTTAATTGGAGAGCAATATCAGCTTTCTGGGTTGCAATCGTGGCTTCATGTATGTTTTCCAGCCGGCCTGTTGCTATCTTAAAATCATATTGTTTTGCGTCCTTCTCAAGTGAGTTTACCTTTTCTATTGATTCCCTTAGGAAGGTAGAAAAAGATATTGTGTCTTCTGACAGATCCTCAAAAGAGTCATACGCAGATCCCAATTCGATGTTACCGAATCCCTTAATGCTATTAATTCCCATCATAAATTTCTCCTTTATTTACCGATTTCCAGAGCCTTAAGTGCCATCGCTTTTGTTCCGTTCATTGCGGTAACATTTGCTTCATAGGCTCTTGTTGCGGATATCAGGTTTGCCATTTCTGAAACTATATCCACGTTAGGCATTGAGACATAACCACTTTCATCAGCGTCGGGATGCCCGGGATCATAAACCCTCTTAAAAGGGGAAGGGTCATTTTGAATCGAACCTACTTCTACCCCCGTTAAATTTAATTCCTGTCCTTTTGCATGTTTAAAATGTTCAGAAAAACTTTTGTTATTTTTAGTTCTGAATATGGCTACCTGTCTTCTGTAAGGGGTACCGCTAGCTGTTCTTGTTGTATCGGCATTAGCTATATTTTTAGAAATTATATCTGCTCTCAGTCTTTCCGCGGTAAGCCCGGATGCACTGATGTTAATCGAATTAAAAACTGACATTATTGACTACCTCCCCTCATTTATGACAAATTTGATCCTTCGAAAATTGCTTTGTATTTTATCAGTTAAAACATTATAAACAATTTCATTCTTGGCCCTTTCGGCCATCTCTACATCAATGTCCACATTGTTTTTATCCATTCCGGTACTAAAGTTATCCTCAGTTTTTATTTTGTATTTAACATCATTTATGTTTATATCGTTTATACGTATATGCCCGGGATTTGTAACAACACCCTTTAATTTTCTGCTACTGAGTTGCTCCCCTAGGATTTCTTCGAAGAGTACTGTAGATTTTTTAAAACCGGGTGTTTCGGCATTAACGATGTTGTTTGTGATTATCTCGTTGCGCCTCCATGAAGCATCCAAAGCCTTTGCTAGAAGGTTTATATTATTATACATTTTCGACCTCCATCGACATTTTTTTTATATCGCCTTAATTATACCATGTTTTTCACCACAAACAATAATTTTCCAAGAATCTATGGAACCATTTAGATAGTATGTCGCATATATATCAATTGTCCACCATTTTATACTAATATAGTTAAATATTTGACAGGGTAAGACTAACTTCCTGCTTTATCTACCATATTTTAATTTTCAGGACTAAATTACTACATAACAGTTCCTTTATCCCACCGATAGAAAAACCGCGCATACCGAGCTTGTTTATAACACTAATAATTATCGGTGTTAACCTCTTTTTGGTATACAATGTCTATAATTTCAATTATTTCATCCCTTGGAAGTAACTAGTTACTTACCTTTAGTATAATCCGATAGTACTATTTTGTCAACTATTAGTTCTGTTGGTAGATACATGCATCATTTTGGCTAAATATGTATATAAATTAAAACATATCTTTATAAAAAATAAATAAAAAGTTTTCTAAATTAATCTAGAAAACTTTTTATTTATTGTTATATTTCTATAGGGCTTGCATACCTTTTTTCTTGAAATTTCAAATGTTAATTATGCAATTTTCTCTATTTATAAAAGCCATAAATTAATACTAGCTTTCAGTTTTTTCTTCATATTTACAATCTTTGTTGCTGCATACTATTTTGTCACCTTTTTTACTTTTCCTATATACTAATATGCTTTCACATTGTGGACAGTTTTTGCCTACAGGCCTATTCCATGATATAAATCTGCATCCCGGAAAATTACTGCAACCATAAAACAACCTGCCCTTTCTAGACCTTCTCTCTATTACATCCCCGTCCTTACATTGTGGACATTTCACGCCGATTTTATGAAGAAATGGTTTGGTCTCATTACAGTCAGGGTAATTCGGACAAGCTAGAAATTTGCCATACCTGCCATGTTTGATCAGCATAACAGCTCCACACTTTTCACAATTTTCATCACTTTCTTCTACTAAATTAACCTGTTCCATATGTTCCTCAGCATTGATCAGCATTTTATAAAATGCTCCGTAAAATTCTGAAATAAGTTTTCTCCAGTCGTACCCGTCTTCTTCTATATTATCTAGTTGTTCTTCCAGATCAGCCGTAAAATTAACGTTTATAATTTCAATAAAATATTCTACTAAAATCTCATTTATGATATATCCCAATTCGGTAGCAACAAGATTTTTGCCCTCCCTTTCCACATATCCTCTCGCAAGTATTGTGGATATGGTCGGGGAATAAGTACTGGGTCTGCCTACCCCAAGCTCTTCCATGGTTTTTACCAGAGACGCTTCCGTATACCTAGGTGGTGGTTGGGTAAAATGTTGTCTAGGCAATTTCTCAATTATGCTTATAATATCTCCTTTTTGTAAATCGGGAAGTTCTATATCTTCCGATACATTTGAATAACTGTATATCTTTAAGAACCCGTCAAACTTTAATATAGAACCTGTTGCTTTAAACATAATTCCGTTTACCTGAAGATCCACAGACAGGGTATCATATAATGCCGGAGACATTTGGCTTGCTACATATCGTTCCCATATTAGTTTGTATAACGAGTATTGAGCCTTAGTTAATGAAGATTTAACGATATTAGGATGTTTACCAATATCCGTAGGCCTTATGGATTCATGTGCATCCTGCACACCTTTCTTTTTTGCACCCGTCTTTTTGGAAGATTTCTTTTTGGCATATTTTTCGCCTATATTGCCTATAATGTACTGTTCCAAAATTTCCATAGCCTCGTCTGAAATTCTGGTTGAATCAGTTCTGATATACGTAATGAGGCCCACAGTTCCCTCTTTTTTCAGATCTATTCCCTCATAAAGTTGTTGTGCCAAAGACATTGTTTTTCTGGTGGAAAACCCAAGCTTATTAGAGGCTTCCTGTTGAAGTGTGCTCGTAGTAAAAGGTGGACTTGGGTTTCGCCTTTTTTGGCCTTTTTTAACGTTTGCTACGGTTAGAGCATCATCTCCCATAACATCTAAAATTCTGTTTACTTCTTCCTCTGTATTTATATCCTTGTTTCCCAAGTCATCGGCATAAAACTTAGCCTCAAATTTCTCTTTTTTATCGTTTTCTACCTTTAGAATTAAACTCCAATACTCTTTCGGTTTAAAATTTTTAATTTCTTCTTCCCTGTCTATAATGAGTTTTGTAGCTACAGACTGTACCCTGCCGGCACTAAGTCCTTTTCTGACGTTTTTCCAAAGAAGCGGGCTAATTTTATACCCTACTAATCTGTCTAAAACCCTCCTTGCCTGCTGTGCATCTACTAAATTGCGATTAATAGGTCTCGGTTTCTCTATCGCATTTTTAATAGCGTTTTTGGTAATTTCATTAAACTCTATTCTGCAAAGATCGTCCTCCCCTATTCCTAGGGCTCTTGCTAAATGCCATGAAATGGCTTCGCCTTCCCTATCCGGGTCGGTTGCTAAATAAACCTTTTTCGATTTTTTTGCCAAGGCCTTAATTTCTCTCAGCACCGGTCCTTTGCCCCGTATGGTAATATATTGCGGTTCAAAATTGTTATCTATATCAACCCCGAGTTTGCTTTTGGGCAAATCAATAACGTGTCCAACAGATGCCTTCACAACATAATTCCTTCCCAGAAATTTTTCTATGGTTTTTGCCTTTGCCGGCGATTCCACAATTACCAGGGATTTTGCCAATTAATACACCTCCGCTATGCCGTAGTTTCCTTTAAAACTGTAAAAACAGAACCAAACCTTTATATCAGACTGATATATCAGTCTGATTTTACCTTGCTGCCGTAAATATTTTTCCCGGCATCTGATTTATATAACCTTTAATTTCTAATATGGTTAAAATAGGATTTAGCTCGGATGCTTTTATTCCGGTTTCATTTATGATTAAATCAATGTTTATCGGGTTCCTTTTCACTATATTAAACACCTGTGCTTCCAGTTCGCTCAAATCGTCTTTTGCCAACTGCTCTGTATCTGTTTTATGCATTGAATATTTATATTTGAGATTTTCTATTATATCATCGATTTCAAGCAAAATTCCGGCTCCATCTCTAATCAGCTTGTTAACACCTCTGCTTTGAATATTGTTGATGTTACCGGGTAATGCATAAATATCCTTTCCTTGATCAAGGGCAAAATCTGCGGTTATTAATGCTCCGCTCTTTTCCGGAGCCTCGATTACAATTACACCGTCCGATAATCCACTGACAATTCTATTTCGGGCAGGGAAATGATATTTCAACGGCGGTGTGCCCAGACAGTATTCTGAAATAACACAGCCTTTTTCAAATATTTTGTCCATCAAAGCCCTGTTCGACGCCGGATAGTATTGATCCAATCCACACCCTAGGACCCCAACGGTATAACCATTGCCATCCAACGCTCCCTTGTGGCCGCATGTATCCACCCCTAAGGCCAACCCACTTATGACTCCGACGCCCCATTCCGCAAGCTCCTTTGCAAATCGGTGTGCCGCCCATTTACCATAAGGTGTTGCCCTTCTTGTACCGACTATGGATATTAGGGGTATATCAAATTCTATTTTGTTCCCCTTTATATATATTGTATATGGGGGGTCA
>DASRMN010000191.1:0-4379 GCA_035647935.1 Clostridia bacterium
ACAGGTAGGAACAAAGATGATTGAAGTGCTCAAGGAGAAGAATTTAAATATAACAAAGTTAAGAGTTTTCGCATCGGAAAGAACTGTGGGGCAAAAGGTAATGTTTAATAATGAAGAAATAACGGTGGAATTATTGACAAAAGAAATGATGAAGGAAAAATTCGATTATTTACTATTTGCTGCAGGCGGAACCATATCCGGAGAATTTGCTCCGATTGCTGCCGAGGCGGGAAATATTGTTGTGGATAATTCCTCATACTGGAGAATGACAGAAGGGATACCATTGGTTGTGCCTGAGGTTAACGGTGATATCTTGAGGGGGTACAGGGGAATTATATCCAACCCGAACTGCTCCACAACTCAAATGGTAATGGTGCTTGCACCGCTCCATAAAAGATATGGCATTGAACGGGTTGTGGTGTCTACCTATCAGGCTGTGTCGGGTAGCGGACATAAGGCAATTGACGAACTTGAGAAACAAATGTTGGATAAGGACTACCCAAACGAGGTATATACAAGAAAAATTGCGGGAAATTGCATTCCTCATATAGATACATTCATTGAAAACGGATATACGAGGGAAGAACTTAAAATGGTATACGAGACACATAAGATATTGGATGATAATACCATGAAAATAAACCCAACTGCTGTGAGGGTGCCTGTAGTTTACAGCCATAGTGAATCCATATATTTGGAATTTAATGAAGAACCGGACGCAGATGAGGTACGACAAATACTGGGGAAGACAGAAGGCATAATTGTGGACGATAACCCGGCGGAAAATGGGTATCCCACACCGCTGGAGGCTGCAAACACCGACTATACTTACGTAGGAAGAATTCGTAAGGACTTGTTTAACCCAAAGGCTTTGTCCTTATGGGTAGTAGCAGATAATTTACGAAAAGGGGCTGCTACTAATGCGATTCAGATTATAGAAACTATTGAGAATTTTGAATAAAAGGGGGCAATACCTATGTTTAACGGTTCGGGAGTGGCGATTGTAACACCATTTAGTGGTGGAGAGATTGATTTTGAAAGTTTCGAAGGGTTGATTGATTTTCATCTGGAAAATGGTACCCAGGCGTTAATAGTGCTGGGCACGACGGGGGAAGCAGCCACACAATCATTTGAGGAAAGGGAAAAACTTGTCGGTATAGCAGTTGAGAGAGCGGGGGGTAGAATCCCTGTAATCGTCGGCACCGGGGCGAATTACACCCGGGTAGCTGTGGACTACACTAGGCAGGCAGAGACTCTGGGGGCGGATGGTGTGTTGGTGGTTACTCCGTATTATAATAAAGCTACCCAGAACGGTTTGATCGAACATTATACTATGATTGCTAATTCTACAACATTACCTGTAGTTCTGTACAATGTTCCCGGAAGGACCGGGGTAAATCTAGAGGCAAAAACTGTTGCAACTCTTAGTAAAGTAGAAAATATTATCGGGGTTAAAGAAGCCGGTGGCAATATAGGCCAAGTGCTTGAAATTAAGAGATTGGTGTCGGAGGATTTTAAAATTTATTCAGGAAATGATGATCAAATCGTTCCTATTTATGCATGTGGGGGGCATGGGGTTATCTCTGTATGTGCCAATGCCATTCCGAATCAAACACAGCAGATGTGTAAGGCATTTATGGATGGCGATGTCGAAGAAGCCTTGAGATTACAGCTCTTATACAAACATTTTATAAACCTGCTGTTCTGTGAAGTAAATCCGATTCCGATAAAGGCGGCCTTAAACGCTATGGGATATATTAAAGATGAGCTTAGGCTTCCTTTGACTTCTATGGAGGAATCCAATAGAAGTAATTTGTTAGACGAAATGAAGAGATTAAATATTGTATAGGTATATAGAGGGGGATTTATTAGTATGAATTTATTAATTTATGGAGCAAATGGGCATATGGGAAAACTGATAAAAAAATTGGCCGCCGAAGATTCATACTGGCAAAAAATTGATGGAATGGATACGGGGATATCTAGGGAATGTCTGGGGGATAAATACGATGTAGTGGTAGATTTTTCACATTCGTCTGCGCTGGATGAATTGCTGGATTTTTGCATGGAAAAAAATACCCCCTTGGTGATCGGGACGACGGGATATAGCAAAGAACAACTGGATCAGATATGGAGCGCCTGTGACCGAATTCCGATATTGAAGGCTACAAATATGTCTTTAGGTATGAATATAGTGTTTGTTTTTGTGGAACAGATTGCGGCAAAATTGGGGAATATGTTTGACATTGAGATTATAGAACAGCATCATAATCGTAAAAAGGACGCTCCGTCAGGAAGTGCCAAATATATTGTGGAATCCATAGAAAAAGGGTTGGGTGAGGTTAGAAAGCACCAATATGGCAGATCAGGAGAGTGCCCGAGAGAAAAAGGTGAAATTGGAATACACGCAATTCGGGGGGGGAACATAGTAGGTTATCACGAAGCAAACTTTATAAATGATTTGGAAACTGTAAAAATAGCACACGAGGGTCATGATAGACTGGTATTTGCACAGGGAGCACTGGAAGCGGCAAGATTCATCATGAACCGGGAACCCGGCATATACACAATGAAGGATGTACTGAATTTATAGTTGGAAGGTTGGATAGTTGGCCAGTTAGTCAGGAATCAGTTGGTCAGTTGGACAGTACAAACGGCATTTGCGAATGTCATCCTAGAGACATACAGTATAAATTGAGCTTACGAAGGAACCGTTTTTTCAGAATACCTACAACCTATCATCTTGGAAACACAATAAGTGGGCGAGCTTTGCTCGCCCACTTATTGTTAGACATTACTGTTGGGCAATCATTGTTGGACAATACTGTTGCAAACAAAGAAATTAAATGTTATAATTTTATATACAGACGATTCAGATTTTAAAAATTATACAAACAAAGTGAGGGTATAGCTCAGCTGGCAGAGCGCTACGTTGACATCGTAGAGGTCATTGGTTCAAGTCCAATTATCCTCACCATTTTTATTTTTTGTTATCTTGAAATAGGCAGTTTATAAGATACCTACAAATGTCATTGCTATGAAAGCTTCACATTTTTGTCATCCTGAGACATACAGTATAAATTGAGCTTACGAAGGATCTGTATTTAAGAATAACGCTCTCGTTTGTTGTGGTGTGGATAACACGTACAAATGCTGAGGTAGGTTCGAATTCATTCGAACGTTACCCTAGAGCCTGTGATCAGTCTTTTTTGATCAAAGGTCCTGTCCCCATGGTTTTCCTTATGTTATAATTAAATCATTGGTATAGGACACAACAGGGCCGTCCCTGTTGTGTCGGACAACGATAAATAATGGGGGGAAAACAATGAAAAAACTTAATCTACCTATCACAGGCATATGTTCCTTTGCAAAATATCCCATATGTAATGACTTGGACAAACTGGACGCTGACATCGCAGTATTAGGGGTTCCTTATGACTTAGGAGTAGGGTTTCTACCCGGTACAAGACTGGCCCCGCGTAGAATACGGGAGGTTTCAACACAATATGCTAGGGGGGATGCCGGATTTTATGATTTGGATAGCGATGAACAGATGTTGGCTGCACCTGTAAAAATAGTAGATTGTGGTGATACAGATATACTTCACGGAGATGTCGAGTATTCATTTAACAGTATTGAGGAATCTGTCAGGGGAATAATAAAAAAGGGTGCCATACCTGCAATAATGGGGGGAGACCATTCAATTACTATTCCGGTAGGCAGAGCCTTGGAAGAAGCGGGAGAAGACATTTGTATTGTACAATTCGATGCTCATCTCGATTGGACCAATAATGTAGGACCGCAAAGATACGGAAACGGAAGCCCTATGAGAAGATTATCGGAGATGAAACATATAGGGAAAATGATACAAATTGGGTTGAGGGGATTGGGTTCGAGCAAAAAAGAAGATTTTGAGGATGCAAGAGAATATGGAAGTGTACTTTTGAGCTCTAGGCAGGTACATAAAATCGGCGTAGAAGGAGTTTTGGCTGAAGTGCCCAAGGCCGATAAATACTTTTTAACTATAGACATAGACGGATTTGATATTTCTATAGCACCCGGAGTAAGCTCACCTTCACCCGGAGGTTTATATTACGATGAAGTAATGGATATACTAGCCGGGGTTTGCAAAATGGGTGACATTGTGGGATTTGATTTAGTTGAGGTAGCACCTCAATATGATCCCGCAGGCATAACGGCTAGACTTGCTGCAATGACAATGATAAACCTTATGGCGCAGATTATGAAAACTGGGACGCGGGGACGGGAGTTTTGTCCCATTATGTAATATAATGCCAGTTATATAGATGTCCCGGAAAAATATCAGGAAGAAATCAATTTTGGATTATATATCTACTGCTTAATGGAGAATCACCTTC
>DASRMN010000192.1:0-5257 GCA_035647935.1 Clostridia bacterium
ATATAAAGCAACAAAAAGTTTATATATTAAGCGGTGAGACAGAGAAAAATACAATTGAAAACAATGACGAAAATAATCCTATTGAACAACCCGGCATGGGCAAAATAGTGGTACATATAGAAGGTGAAATAGCAAATCCCGGGGTATATGAATTAAATAAAGACTCAAGGGTTTTTGATGTTATCGAGGCGGCAGGCGGATTGTTAAAAGATGCAGATAAAAAATGCATAAATTTAGCTAAAAAAATAATGGATGAGGAATATATATACATACCCAACAAAAATGAGAAGGACATAGAATTTTCTTATAGAGAAAATCTATTGGTGCCCACCGGTACTATTGAGAATACAAATTTGATAAACATTAATAGGGCAAATATAATGGAATTAAAAGAATTGTCCGGTATAGGAGACGTATTGGCAGGTAGAATAATAGAATATCGCAATGAAAAAGGGGGCTTTAAATCCATAGAGGAATTGAAAAACGTGGGTGGAATAGGTGATAAAAAATTTAATGATATAAAGGATAAGATAACCATCAATTAACAATAGTTGAACAATGGTTAAACAATTGTTTAGCAATGGTTTAAAAGAGGAGGAAAATGATGTCAGAATCTAAAAGATTAACACAGATGACCAAAAGTGCCGGGTGAGCTGCTAAACTTGGACCGGACGTCCTTGCACAGGTTCTGTGTAATTTACAAAAGGTAGAAGATGAAAAGTTAATTGTGAGTTTAGATACCTCCGACGATGCAGCGGTTTATAAAATTAATGAAGAAACAGCGATAATTCAAACCCTAGATTTTTTTACCCCGGTTGTAGATGATCCTTATACATTTGGGCAAATAGCCGCGGCAAATTCCTTAAGTGATGTGTATGCTATGGGTGGGCAACCAATTATGGCCATGAATATTGTTTGTTTTCCGGATTGTCTGAAAATTGAGGTACTTGAACAGATATTAAGAGGCGGTGAAAACAAGGTAAGGGAGGCAGGAGCATTATTAGTAGGTGGGCATACCGTAGAAGATGATGAGCCTAAATACGGGCTTTCTGTTACAGGAATTATTCATCCTGAGAAAGTGTTAGTTAACAGTACGGCCAGAGTGGGGGATTATTTACTACTCACAAAACCCATAGGTTTGGGGATACTGAATACAGCTATAAAGGCAGATATGGCCTCTGAGGAACAGTACAATGCTGCGGTAAAAACCATGATTACATTAAACAAATATGCCCTCGGGGCCTTGGATGGACTAAATATATCTTCATGCACAGATATTACGGGCTTCGGTTTTCTTGGGCATGCTTGTGAAATGGCAATAGGCAGCGGGGTTTCTTTAGAGATTTATTCGGATAAGGTGCCCATAATAGAGGGGGCCCGAGAATTTGCCGGCATGGGTGTTATCCCTGCGGGAGCGTATTCTAATAAGGGTTATATAGAAGACGATATGGAAGCAGAAGAAGGTGTGGAAGAAGTTATACTGGATTTACTTTGTGATCCCCAAACATCCGGAGGTTTATTGGTTGCGATAGCAGAGGATGATACAGAGAAGGCATTGGAAAATTTATCTGTTAACACAGACGATGAATTTGCAGTAGTCGGTAGGGTTATTAGTAAAGGGGATAAGGCAATATATATTAAAAAATAGGTATTGGTTAAAAGGGGTATGCTACATACTCCTTTTTTTAATTATATGATCTTGAAATATGGTATAATCTAATTTGAGCAATAGCTGAATAGTAATTAAACAATAGTTGAATAATAGGCAAACAATCGTTCGCAGACAAACATTACAAATTTGTTCACTTCCTTTGGTCGTGCAAATTAGGTTAGGTCATAAAAACAATTGTTAAACCATCGTTAAACTATTGTTAGACTATTGTTAACAAGGAGTGGATTATTTGATGAACAAAGGAAAAATACTCAGTAAGCTGCCTTCGGTGGATGAATTGCTGAATAATAAAAAAATTATAAATTTGTTGGAAGGGGTTCCCCGTAATGTAGTGGTGAATGAAATACGTAACAGTTTGGAGAGATATCGTAAAAAGATTTTATCCATGGACGGGGAAGTTTTGGACAAATTTAAGATTGATATAGGGGAAATTGCATTCAATGTAATCAATAACAGTCATGAATTTATGGAGATGAATTTGAGGGAAGTCATAAATGGTATGGGTACGGTGTTACATACTAACTTGGGCAGGGCACTTTTGAGTGAAACAATCAGGGAACAGGTATGGAGCGTAGCTAGCGGGTATTCCACGTTAGAAATTGACATTTTAACGGGGAAAAGAGGGATACGTTATAGCCATGTCATTGAAATTATAAAATTTATAACCAAAGCAGAAGATGTTCTGGTTGTTAATAATAATGCGGCAGCAGTTATGCTTGTGCTCAGTACAATGGCCAAAGATAGAGAAGTGATCGTTTCAAGGGGAGAATTGGTAGAAATAGGAGGTTCGTTTAGAGTTCCTGATGTGATGGAACAAAGCGGGACAAAACTCGTAGATGTTGGGACAACAAACAAAACCCATTTGTGGGATTATGAAAGTGCAATAAACGAAAACACGGCGGCCTTATTAAAGGTTCATACCAGTAATTACAGAATATTAGGTTTTGCAGACAGTGTAAGTCTAGGGAACTTGGTAGAGTTAGGTAAGAAAAATAATATACCTGTAATTGAAGATATAGGCAGTGGTGTTTTGGTAGACCTGCGAAAATACGGTTTAATGTATGAACCAACAGTACAAGAGAGTGTTGCTGCCGGTGTTGATGTAGTTACCTTTAGCGGAGATAAGTTATTAGGGGGGCCTCAAGCTGGTATCATTGTGGGCAAAAAACGTTATATTGATAAAATGAAAAAGAATCAATTGACTAGGGCATTTAGGATTGATAAATTAACTTTAGTGGCGTTAGAAGCAACCTTAAGACTTTATCTGGACGAAGAAAAAGCCATGAAGTCTATACCTACATTGAGAATGTTAACTGAACCGTTGGATTCCATTAATGCAAGGGCAAAAATACTATATGATATGATTATATCAAAAAAACTGGATCTGGATGTCAGTATAGACGAGAATTATTCTGAAGTTGGGGGTGGCGCATTGCCGCTGGAAAAATTGCCGACCTATGTTATAATTGTTAAGGCCAAAAACATCTCATCTTCACAATTAGAGGACAGACTAAGGAAATATAGGACCCCTATATTTACCAGAGTAAATGATGACAGAGTAATAATTGATTTGCGTACCGTAAAGGAAAAACAATATGAAACAATAGTACAAGCATTGGTTGAAACAATAGTTTAACAATTGGTTTTCCCTTACTACTGTTATAGAGCAGGAGGTAATAAGTGCATATGAAAAATGTTATAATCGGAACAGCAGGACATATAGACCATGGAAAAACCACATTGATAAGAGCATTAACAGGTCATGAAACGGATAGATTGAATGAAGAAAAAAAGAGAGGTATTTCTATACAGCTGGGATTTACGTATTTCGATTTGCCCAGCGGAAGAAGAGCGGGGATTATAGATGTGCCGGGACACGAGAAATTCATCAGAAACATGCTCACGGGTGTTGGGGGTATGGATGTTGTTATATTAGTTATTGCGGCCGACGAAGGGGTTATGCCGCAAACAAAAGAGCATCTTGATATTTTATCTTTGCTTGAAATCAAAAAGGGTATTATTGTGATTACAAAATCAGCCCTGGTTGATGAAGAATGGCTGAAATTGGTTAAGGAAGATATCAGGGAAAAGGTAGAAGATACATTTCTCGAAAACAGTGAAATAGTGGCGGTAGATTCCATTAAAGGCACAGGGATTAGTGAACTAATCAACAAAATAGATATGTTGACAGAGGAGGCGGGGAATAGGGATATCAATGCGCCCGCCAGAATGCCCATAGACAGAATATTTACTATTGTCGGATTTGGGACGGTGGTGACCGGAACCTTAACGGAAGGCAGGATATCAGTTGAGGATACATTAGAAATTCTGCCGCAGCAGGTAAAGGTGCGTATAAGAAACATACAGGTCCATGGACAATCTGTAAATACGGCATATGCAGGTCAGAGGGTAGCCATTAACCTTGCTAATGTAAAGCTGGAGGACATCGAAAGAGGGCAAGTATTAGCACAAATAAACTCAATGGAACCCACAATGATGATAGACGCAAAACTGAATTTACTAAGGGATATACCGAGAAGCATCAAAAATCATGACAGGGTAAGAATATATCATGGAGCCTCGGAGGTTCTCGCTAGGGTTACTTTATTGGATAAAGAGGAAGGGAAAACGGGAGAAAGTATTTATGTTCAATTTAGGCTGGAAGAAATTACAGCCGTAAAAAAAGAGGATCGTTTGGTTGTCAGGTATTATTCTCCTATGGAGACCTTGGGGGGAGCGGTAGTGATCGACGCAAATCCTAAAAAACATAACAGATTTGACGAAAATGTAATAAAGGACCTAGCCATCAGGGAAAAAGGAAGTTCACAAGATATTATAGAAAAACAGATAGATATCCATAGTAAAGAGTTCCCCGATCTGCTTCTTATAGCAAAACTGACAGCGAAGCAACTAAATGATATAAAGCCGATAGTATCTGATTTGGCAAGTAATAATAGAGTAATAATATTGGGGAATGACATTGTCATTCACAAGAATTATTACGAAAATATCAAGGAACAATTGATGAGTCTATTGACAGCCTATCATAAATCCAACCCTCTCAAGTTAGGGATGTTAAAGGAGGAAGTTAGAAGCAGATTGTTCCCTAAAAACAAGGGCAAGAGTACCGATACCTTGATAGATATATTTGCGAAAAACAAAATTGTAAAAATCAGGGATAAATTTATATCCCTATATGATTTTGAAGTTGTATTTTCTCCGGTCCATAAGGAAATAAGGGAACAGTTGGAACATATATATCTGCAAGACCAATATTCAACACCGAAGTTTGGGGACATAGTTAATGATATAAAATTTGAAAAGGATGATGTTGAACAGGTTTTTAATTCTATGCTGGGAGATACCTTGGTTAAGTTAAACCCTGACATTGTGCTGCATATTAAATCGTATGAAAATGCCAAGGCAAAATTGGCAGATTATATTAATAAAAATGGCAGTATCACGTTGTCAGAACTCAGGGATATATTAAACACCAGTAGGAAATATGCCATTGCACTGTTAGAATACTTTGATAGGGAAAAGGTCACGAGAAGGACAGATGATAAAAGGACTTTGTATTAGGAA
>DASRMN010000193.1:0-2213 GCA_035647935.1 Clostridia bacterium
TTTTTCAACAACTTTTTCCTTTACTGATTTCACCAACTCGGTGGCCTTTTCTTTACCTATCTGTTCTCCAAGTTCCCCAGTTTTGATGACCTCTTCATTGGCTGTTTTCTTCTGCTCCTCACTGATTTTCTTGCCCGAGGCCTGTTCAAAGGCCTTCAATATCCCTGTGAGCGCCCCTGTTCCCGAGACCGAAAATGGAGCTGCAGCAATGACTTTGGCATCTTTTACGCCGGCAGTAACTAGGGCATTCCTGTACATCTCTTTAGTCACCCAGGATATGTTATAGGTTTCAACATCGATTCCGGAACCTTCCCCTAAAACTTCAACATATGCGGATGATATGGTGATTTTGCCTATCTGTTCCTCGGGTGCTATGCCCTCTAAATATCTTCTTTCTTCCTCGTTGGTCACCTCTATTATTTTTACCGTTCCTTCGGATACATTAAAAAGGTCTAAAATTTGATTTCTCTGTGCTTCATCTAAATTTTTGGCCAAGGTTACCACTATGGTATTATCTGCATATGCGAAGATATTGAGCATGACAATAAAGACTAGCATTTTGATTATATATTTTACCAAATTTCTCTTTCCCATATATACACCTTCCCCATTTCATCTATGATAAATCTAACCGATTTCTTCTGCTATACAATATTCTGATAATAGTGATTACCTTAGTATTCCCGAAAGCAATACAAAATACTATATGATTATCTTATATCATAAACCAATATATTAATACGCTTTAGCCAAATATACCATATGTTTGGCTTTTCTATCACAAAATGCACACTTGTCTCCTAGATTTTCCTGCTCAAATGGAATACATCTTATAGTGACACCTGTTTTATCTTTAATATTTTCTTCACACTCTGTTTCCCCGCACCACATTGCCTTGACAAAACCCGGCCGTATATCCATAGCTTCTTCCATCTCATCAAATGTTTTTATTATATAGGTCCTTTCATCCCTCATGGTTTTAGCTTTATATAACAGATTATTATTTATATCCTGTAACAGTTTTTCGACAGCACTTTCTAAATCATCTAAGGAAACAGCCTTTTTTTCTAGTTCATCTCTTCTAAATAATATCGCCTGGTTTTTTTCCATATCTCTGGGGCCTATCTCTATCCTTATGGGAACACCTTTCATCTCCCATTCATTGAATTTCCAACCGGGAGAATAGTTTTCACGATCATCCAACTCAACTTTGAATTTATCCTTTAGTTGATTAAATATCTCCTGTGCCTTATCCAATACCCCCTCTTTATGAAGTGCTATCGGTACTATAACAACCTGAACAGGGGCCACCCCCGGGGGTAACACCAGCCCTCTATTATCCCCATGAGTCATTATAATTCCCCCGATCAGCCTTGTGGAAACACCCCAAGACGTATGATAGGGATATTTGAGTTCTCCGTTTCTATCTGAATAGGTTATATCAAATGCCTTTGTAAAATGTTGCCCTAAATTGTGCGAGGTTCCGGCTTGCAGTGCTTTGCCGTCGTGCATCATGGCCTCCATAGTATAGGTGACATGGGCTCCGGCAAATTTTTCCCTTTCACTTTTTTTGCCTACCACAACAGGCATTGCGAGCAAATCTTCCGCGGTTTCCCTATAGATATCCAACATCTGCAGGGTCTCTGCCTCTGCCTCCTCATATGTCTCGTGCAGAGTATGGCCCTCCTGCCATAAAAACTCGGAAGTCCTCAAAAATGGCCTTGTACTCTTCTCCCAACGCACAACATTACACCATTGATTATATAAAAAGGGTAAATCTCTATAGGATTTTAACCATCTTGAATACATTTCGCAGATAATAGTCTCCGATGTAGGTCTGATACAGAGCCGCTCTGCCAGTTCCTCGTCCCCGCCATGGGTAACCCAGGCTACCTCAGGGGCAAAACCTTCTACGTGATCCGCCTCTTTTTGTAACAGGCTTTCCGGTATAAGCAATGGGAAATAGCAATTTTTATGCCCGGTCTCTTTAAATTTTTTATCCATATAGCTCTGTATGTTTTCCCAGATAGCATAGCCATACGGTTTTATAACCATAAAACCTTTGACCGGTGCATAGTCAACCAAATCGGTCTTTTTTATGACATCTGTGTACCATTGTGAAAAATCCACCTCCATCGGTGTGATTTCTTCAACAAATTGTTTGTCTTTTTTTGACATGCTTATGTCTCCTTCCTGATTTTTATATATGTTTT
>DASRMN010000194.1:0-4189 GCA_035647935.1 Clostridia bacterium
GTTTATATCCCGACTGAATATATAAAATACAAAAACAGTTTTATAAGTAATCTAAACAAAAACATAAATATATTGAACAACAGAGTTAAAAATTTATTTTGTTTTATAGGCACGGGCAGAAAAACTGATGAAATATTGATAGTGGATAAAAAAGCAATGCTTAACAACAAGAGTGAAGATATAATATCTTCACTTGAAACAAGAAAAGGAGACGGGACAGTCACGGTAAAAAGTGCAACCATGGACTTTGGAGAAACATTTATGATGAATGAAGGGCATACCGGAATTTTGACAGGTTCCATACAATACATTGCAAATATCTATGGAATTGAAGAACCCTTAATAGAAAAGGAAATTGTGGAACCCGAGGGGTATCCCCTAGGTATAATATTCAAAAAGCATATCGGTATGACGTTAAAGGACAGGACAGAAATAATAAGCAGGTTTATACAGACAGAAATTGTTACGGAATACGAATTTATTATGGAAGAATTCGAAAAGGATTATATATGGGTTATGTTCAGAAATATACCCACAGGCAAATATATTTTAGAAATACTTGTAAAAGATGAGATAGATTACGACATTTTTATAATAGGCACAAAAGTAGAAGAAGAATTGACAGCTGAAAATGTGAGAAAGTTAGATAAAGACAGAATTGAATTTTATTTTGAGGTGTAGGTGCTCAGTTGGTCGGGGATTAGTAGGGGCAGACGACCCTGTCTGCCCGAGGGTGGACAGAGTCGTCCACCCCTACAATTTTTATTCATCGTTTAACACTACCCGGTGATATGTTTTTTTGCCCTTTCTGATCATCAATGTATTATCTTCAAAAGAATCGGGTGTAATAAGGGTACCGATATCGGTTATTCTGTCTTCGTTTACCGTGATTCCTCCCTGCTGTATAAGCCTCCTGCCTTCCCCACGGGATGGGATTAATCCTACCTCAGACAGAAGTGTGATAATATCCATGCCGTCTACAAATTCATTTTTGGAAATTTCGGTTGACGGTACTGAACCTCCTAATGCCCCTTCACCAAATAAAGCTTTTGCGGCTTTATCAGCCTTTTTTGCTTCTTTTTCACCGTGAACCAGTTTAGTAACCTCAAAGGCGAGGACCTCTTTGGCCTTGTTTATTTTTGCGCCTTCCAAGGAGCTGAGTCTGTCCACCTCGTCCATAGATAAAAATGTGAGCAAAGAGAGACAGTTTTTAACATCAGTATCTGCAACATTTCTCCAATATTGATAAAAGTCGAAGGGGGATGTTTTATCGGGATCCAGCCATACTGCCCCTGATCGGGTCTTGCCCATTTTATTTCCCTCGCTTGTAGTCAACAGGGTAAAGGTCATTCCATAGGCAGCCTCACTTTCTACCCTTCTGATCAAGTCGGCACCTGCGATAATGTTTGACCACTGATCGTCTCCACCCAATTGTAAGCGGCAGTTATACTTTCTGTACAATTCCAAAAAGTCATAGGCCTGCATAATCATATAATTAAATTCAAGAAAAGAAAGTCCCTTTTCCATTCTATTTTTAAAGCACTCAGCAGCCAGCATTCTGTTAACCGGGAAGTGCTTACCTATCTCTCTTATAAAGGAAACATAATTTAGGTTTAACAGCCAATTGGCGTTGTTTTCCATGATAGCATTACCTTCCGAAAAATCAAGGAATCTTTTGGTCTGTTCAATAAAACGTTCCCCGTTATGGGCAATTGTTTCGGGGGTCATCATTTGTCTCATGTCTGTCCTTCCCGACGGGTCACCAATCATTGCTGTACCTGCACCTAACAGAAATATAGGCTTATGGCCTGCTTTCTGAAGATAGGCCATAGCCATGAGCTGTACAAAGTGGCCTACATGTAGACTATCTGCTGTCGGATCAAAACCTATATAAAAGGTGACCTTTTCCTTTCCAAGCATCTCCCTGACTTCGTTTTCATGGGTAACTTGTTTAATAAAGCCACGCCTTTTCAAAATATCAAAAACATTCTCCACCATAATTCCTCCTCGGTCTGTTGACAATAATTAGACATAAAAAATAAAGGGTTATTTGTTTCCTTCAATGTTTTTAACGGTTATTTGTATTTTGGCTCATTATATCATATGTTAAACAAAAAACGCAAT
Organism: Clostridia bacterium; assembly: GCA_035647935.1. Classification (GTDB taxonomy): domain Bacteria; phylum Bacillota; class Clostridia; order Peptostreptococcales; family Natronincolaceae; genus JAAZJW01. The sequence continues at coordinate 2,125 of DASRMN010000194.1, forward strand.
ACCGGGCTTTCCTGTGATAGAATCAAGCTACTGCAAGGAAAACAAACAAAATATATCTTTATGTCATCACCATGGGAGGAAAACAGTCAGAACTTCTATCTTGAGGCAGGGGATAGTATATTATATGATTTTCGTTATCGCTAAAACCATTAAAATGGCCCCGGACAACCAAGAAATATTAATGTTTGATTTTTCAACAAGCTTTCTGCCTATTAACAGACCTAGCTGAACAGCCACAATACCGTAGAGCAGGGAAAGAAATATTACCTGGATATAGTTAATGCCTGCCAAGCTGCTACTAAATCCAATGGCCAAGGAATCCAGGGAAAGGGCAATCGCTAAGTATAGGGATTCTTTGGGACCGAGATCCTTGGATTTATTGAAATCCGCATTGGTTTCATCAACATATATACTTATTATTAAATCAGATATTTTCAGTTTTACCCCCCCATTCGAAGTGGGGGTTTTTGCAATGCGGTTTTTAATTATACTCTGGAATAAATAGAATATACCCAAAAGCATTAAGATCAGAAAACTAGCTAGCAGGGTTATGCTTTCAGGTACTATTTTTTTTACCATTGATCCTAGGAATAAAGAAAAAGCAAGAAGGGAGGAGCAAGTAATATTGACAATGACTGTGGATATAAACGGTATTTTTATTTCATTTGTTCCATAAGCAACACTAGCCACAAATGCATCTAGGGACAACGTAAATACCAATAATAGGGTTTCTACCAAAACGCCACCTTCTTTCTAAGGACTGTTTGCCATGTTATGTAGATATTTTTACCGGCAACCATCTGCATCTATAACAGGGGCAGATTTTTGTTTCGGTCAGGTTTAAATTACAAAGGGTAGACATTATATGATATTCAACTCCTGATTAAATGGTTACACAGATAAGTGTTATATATTGGTTTTTTATATGTAGTATATGTCCAATCCAAAAAAACTTTGGATGGTGACGAGGGATACCGGCATGATATAATATTGGTGATAAATAAATTAGGATTATAAGGAATTGTTATTAGAAATTTGGGAAATATAAAATAAAGTCGGTTCGAGGGGGAAAAAGATGAAAAGCATGTTTTTTTACGATACCACGATAGGTAAAATTGGTATTATGGAAGCCGGCAACAGCATTATAAATGTGGGTTTTGCCGGTGACGCAAATAACATACAAATTAAGGATACTGAAATAAAGGAAACACCTCTTCTAAGGGAAGCGGGAAAACAACTGAGGCAATATTTTGAGGGCAGTCGAAGGTGCTTTAATTTGCCCTTGTTGCCTGTTGGAACAAAATTTCAAGAAAGCGTTTGGAGGGTTTTGCAAACTATACCCTATGGGGTGACATGGAGCTATAAACAGGTAGCGGAAAAAGTTGGCTCACCCAAGGCTGCTAGGGCTGTCGGAATGGCAAACAATAGAAACCCCATTGCTATTTTTATTCCCTGACACCGCGTCATTGGATCAGATGGTAAGCTGGTCGGTTATGGCGGTGGGCTGCATATTAAAAAGTACCTCCTGAACATGGAGAAACAAAATATACAGGGGTAACGGTGAAACATCTTTCACACAATCTGATGGTTCCGTGTTATAATTTGGTGGTAGAATTTAAATTTCTGTGTAACTGGGGGGATAAATGGTGTCACTTCACGTTGTATTATTGGAACCGGAAATTCCACAGAACACAGGTAATATCTCCAGAACATGTGCTGTCACCGGATGCACACTTCATTTGATAGGCCCCCTAGGGTTTTCAATAGAAGAAAAACAGGTAAAACGGGCAGGGCTCGACTATTGGGATATATTGGATTTAAGATATTATAACAATTATGATGAATTCCTAGAAAAAAACCCCGGTGCTAAAATATATTATTTAACCACCAAATCAGAAAAAAAATATAGCGAAATAGAATACCCAAGAAATGATTGTTTTATAATGTTTGGCAAGGAAACTGCAGGAATTCCTGAAAAAATATTAAACCAAAACAGGGACAATTGTATAAGAATCCCCATGCTGAATTCAAAAAGGGCAAGGTCCTTGAATCTGTCCAATTCTGT
>DASRMN010000195.1:0-2473 GCA_035647935.1 Clostridia bacterium
AATTAAAGGTATATATAAGATACAAAAAGTTGGCGGCGAAAGAACAGCCAGTCAAATTATGTAAGATTTTAAGGGGGAAATATTATGAAATACATTTATCTGGACAACGGGGCGACCTCTTATCCCAAGGCTCCCGGTGTAGCGAAAAGTATGTCGGATTATATTCTGAATGTAGGAACGAATATAGGCCGCGGGGCTTATGATTTATCCTATGAAGCTGAAAACACAGTATATGAAACTCGGGAGCTCATATGTGAACTGTTTAATTTTGATAAACCTGAAAATGTTATATTTACAAAAAACGTAACAGAGAGTATGAATGTACTGATAAAAGGCCTGTTAAGGAATGGGGATCATGTTGTAGTGTCATCAATGGAACACAATGCAATCATGAGACCTTTGAATGCTCTTGAAGACAAGGTTGAATATACTAGGGTTCAGTGTAATAAGTTGGGGGAATTAAAAATTGAAGATGTGGAAAATTCGATTAAACCAAATACTAAGGCTGTAATAATGACCCATGCTTCGAATGTATGCGGCACTATTTTGGATCTGGAAAAAGTAGGAGAAGTTTGTAAGCGGAATAACATATTCTTCATGATAGATGGTGCTCAAACAGCAGGATTTTCAGATATTGACTTTCAAAAATTAAATGCGGATGCCATAGGTTTTACAGGCCATAAAAGTCTGCTGGGACCCCAAGGAATAGGGGGATTTGTAATCAATGACAGAACTGCCGACGAAATGAATACCCTTATTGAAGGGGGTACAGGGAGTTTATCCGATACCGAAAAACAACCGGATTATATGCCCGATAAATTTGAAGCAGGAACCCTAAATATTCCGGGTATTTACGGATTAAACGCATCATTAAAATACCTATTTAGTTATGGTATAAGAAACATCAGGGAAAAAGAAATTTACCTTCTCGATAAATTTTTGGAAGGCTTGCTTAACGTGAAAAAAATTAAACTCATAGGTAAGACAACATCTGACAACAGAACCGGAGTATTGTCCGTTGATTTTGTTAATGACGATAATGGCCTTGTCGCCCATGAACTGGGCAAAGAATACGGCATTATGACCAGAAGTGGTCTGCATTGTGCGCCGTCGGCCCACAAAACTTTAGGTACATTTCCTGAAGGTACGGTGAGATTTTCTTTGGGTCATTTTACTACTTTGGAAGAAATAGAATACTCAATAAGTTGTGTAAACGATATAGTCAATAAATAGCATTGTAAGTATTTCATTTTCCGGGTTTAAACAACCCGATATCCACATTTATTTAAGTGTATAATAAGGAAAAATCTGCCGGTAAGCATCATACCGGCAGATTTTGATTGTAAAACATTAGTTTCAGGTATAAATCCCTATGTTAATTCTCTTTTATTATATCCTTTACCTGTGCCACATCCTTATCACCCCTGCCGGAAAGATTCACTATTATGATATCATCTTTATCTAGGGTCTTTGCCAGTTTTACCACATAGGCCACAGCATGAGCGCTTTCCAAGGCCGGTATTATTCCTTCTGTCTTTGATAACATGAAAAAAGCATCCAAGGCCTCTACATCGGTTACAGATTCATATTCAGCCCTTTTAGTATCTTTAAAATGACTGTGTTCCGGACCTACTCCCGGATAATCCAGTCCTGCCGCAACAGAATGAGTGTTATGGTCCAACAAATAACATTTAAAACCATGGATTAGACCGACACTGCCTTTGCATATACTAGCCGCATGCTCTGTAGTATCCAAACCTTTCCCGGCCGGTTCTACTCCTATCATTTTCACTTCTTTATCCTCGTAAAAAGGTGCAAATAATCCCATTGCATTGCTTCCGCCGCCTACACAGGCTACCAAGTAATCGGGTAATCTTCCTTCTTTTTCTAAAATCTGTCTTCTTGCCTCTTCCCCTATGACGGATTGGAATGTCCTTACTATCATCGGATATGGATGAGGGCCTACCACTGAACCAAGAAGATAAAATGTATCATCTCTGTTTTCCACAAAATCTTCAAGAGCCTTATCTACCGCTTCCTTTAAAGTTCTGTTTCCTTCCTTTACAGGCACTACTGTTGCTCCGAGCATTTCCATTCTGAATACGTTCAATTCTTGCCTTTTTGTATCTACTTCCCCCATATAGACTGTACAGTCTATACCTAATAAGGCACACACCGTAGCCGTGGCAACTCCGTGTTGCCCTGCACCGGTTTCCGCTATCACTCTCTTTTTGCCCATTCTCTTAGCTAACAATCCCTGCCCCAAGGTATTATTGATTTTATGGGCTCCCGTATGATTCAGGTCCTCCCTCTTTAGATAAATCTTGGCCCCGCCTGTTTCTTCTGATAACCTTTCCGCAAAATATAGCGGGTTTTCTCTGCCTGCATATTCTTTTAAATAATAGTCGAGTTCCTTTAAAAACTCTTCGTCCACCATGGCATCATAAAACTCTTTTTCCAATTCTTCCAATAT
>DASRMN010000196.1:0-3217 GCA_035647935.1 Clostridia bacterium
GGTTGGATCAGAACATTGAGGGCATCAAAGGCATTCGGATTTATCGAAGTGAACGATGGCAGTTTTTTTAAGAATTTACAGATTGTATTTGAAAAAGATTTAAAAAACTTTGCTGAAGTATTAAAACTTTCTATCAGCACAGCGATCAGGGTTGAAGGGAAATTAGTATTGACACCCGATGCCAAACAACCATTTGAAATAGAGGCGGGAAATGTTGAGATAGAGAGCATCTCTTGCAAGGATTATCCCTTGCAAAAAAAGAGGCATTCATTTGAATTTTTGAGAGAAATCGCTCATTTAAGACCTAGAAGCAATACCTTTTCGGCAGTATTCAGGGTGCGCTCATTAGCAGCTTATGCGATTCATAAGTTTTTTCGGGAAAGGGATTTTATATATGTTCACACCCCGATTATCACCGGAAGTGATGCGGAAGGCGCAGGAGAGATGTTCAAGGTTACAACTTTGGATTTCAAAGATATCCCGCTGAATGAAAAAGGCGATATCGATTATACTGAAGATTTTTTCGGAAAGAAGGCATTTTTGACGGTCAGCGGACAATTACAAGGAGAAGCCTATGCATTGGCCTTTCGAAACATATATACATTTGGGCCTACCTTCAGGTCGGAGAACTCCAATACTGCCAGGCATGCCTCAGAATTTTGGATGATAGAACCTGAAATAGCTTTTGCGGATTTAGATGATAATATGGAATTAGCGGAAGATATGTTAAAATATATTATCAATTATGTTATGGAAAATGCACCGGAAGAGATGGAGTTTTTCAACAAATTTATAGATAAAGGGTTGATAGGCCGTTTAAATAATGTGGTAACTTCGGATTTCGCCAGGATCACATATACGGAAGCCATAGAACTGCTCAAAAAATCGAAACAAAAATTTGAATACCCTGTGGAATGGGGCTGCGATCTTCAGACGGAACACGAAAGGTATATAACGGAGAAGGTATTTAAAAAACCCGTATTTGTGACAGATTATCCAAAAGAGATTAAGGCTTTTTATATGAGGCTAAACGAGGACGGTAAAACCGTGGCTGCTATGGATTTATTGGTTCCGGGTGTTGGGGAGATAATAGGGGGCAGTCAGAGGGAAGAGAGATTGGAAGTATTGGAAGAAAAAATGGGTGAGCTGGGTTTGGACAAGAAAGAATATTGGTGGTATCTGGAACTCAGGAAATATGGAGGTGCAAGGCACTCCGGTTTTGGTTTGGGCTTTGAAAGGGCTATCATGTATTTGACGGGAATGGGCAATATCAGGGATGTGATCTCTTTCCCAAGGACGCCGAGGTCGGCGGAATTTTAACGATAGGAATAACAAACAGGTGAAAACGGAACTATTTAATTTAAAGAGGGCGTTATGTATGAAAAAAACAATTACAATTAAGGGTGTTAAAATCGGTGAAGGTATACCTAAAATTTGTGTGCCCATAGTAGGCAAAACATTAGAAGAAATTTTAGAAGAGGCCCGGTTTTTAAAAACTATTGATTTTGATGTAGTAGAATGGCGTGTGGATTTTTACGATGATGTTGAATGTATACATAAAGTCAAAACGTCCCTTGAAGCAATCAGAAGCATTTTGATTGATAAGCCTATTATATTTACATTTCGGAGTGCTGAAGAAGGTGGAGAAAGGGAAATCGGTACAAAATTTTACTTTGAATTAAACACATCAATAATACAAACGGGGCTTATTGATATTGTAGATGTGGAGTTGTTTAGTGATGAGATAGAAATAAAGAGACTGATCGATATCGCACATAAAAATCATGTATCGGTTATTATTTCCAATCATGATTTTAATAAAACACCTCCAAAAGAAGAAATTATATTGAGATTGCAAAGGGCGATGAAACTGGGTGGGGATATTGCTAAAATAGCGGTGATGCCAATATGTACAAAAGATGTAATAACTTTGTTGGATGCGACAAATACAATGACGGAAAAATATAAGGACAGGCCCATAATGGCGATATCTATGGGGAAACGGGGTATTGTCAGCAGGTTGGCAGGAGGGCTATTTGGTTCCGATATGACATTTGCTTCCGCTAAGAAGATTTCTGCGCCAGGGCAAATTTCATCCGGGGAATTGCGTAAGATTGTGTCCTTGCTGCATGGCGATCCATATATTGAATAAGACACGGCGGAACAAACTTTTATGGAAACAGGGTTTCATTTTGTTCATTTTTAAAAAAGCGCTGGGGGGCAAAAAATGTTGATAAACATATCTATAGGAAAAGTCGAGGAGATTCTCTTAAATCAGGATATCAAACCTAAAACAGTGGATATGCCGATCTTAGATAGTTTAAATTATATATTAGCCGAGAATATAATATCGGATATAAACATGCCGCCTTTTGATAAATCATCTCTTGACGGTTATGCACTCAGAACGGAAGACATTGTAGATGCAAGTGAGGAGAATCCTGTTACTCTCAAAACTATAGATAACATTCGAGCAGGTTATGTAAGTGAAAAGAAAATAGGGGAGGGGCAGGCTATCAGAATCATGACAGGGGCCAAAATTCCCGAAGGTGCAGATTCAATAATTAAGTATGAAAATACGGTTTTTTCAGATAAAGATGTCAGGGTTTTTGATTATCTTAAACCGAACTCCAACATAGTCAGAGCAGGGGCTGACATTGTAATGGGAGATATATTGCTTGAGAAAGGTGTGACCATAGGCCCTGCCGATATAGGCATATTTGCCGCCCTTGGAAAAGAGAGGGTGAAGGTATATAAAAGGCCTAAAATTGCTATTTTGTCAACAGGGGATGAATTAATAAATATTGACGAACCTCTTCAAGAAGGTAAAATAAGAAACAGCAATGTCTATACCATCGGGGCTCAGGTAAAAAAGATAGGCAGTGAAATGAAAATATTTGATATATGTGGCGATAATATATCCCTCATAAAAAGAGAATTAGATATAGCATTACAATGGGGAGATATGGTCATCACTACCGGTGGGGTTTCCGTTGGAGATGCAGATGTAGTAAAAGATGCCTTTAGGGAAATCGGAGGAGAGATTTTATTTTGGAGAGTAAACATGAAGCCCGGATCTCCCATAGTCGTTGCAAGGTATAGGGAAAAATTGTTGTTTGGCTTGTCCGGAAATCCTGCAGCCGCATATATTGCATTCGAAAAATTTGTAAGGCCCACCATACTCAGGTTGAGTGGTGAGACCAAATATGAATTTATC
>DASRMN010000197.1:0-2984 GCA_035647935.1 Clostridia bacterium
GGATATATCCATATGTACATGTATTGTATATATTGGTGCTAATTAGTTTGTTATATATTTTAGAAGGAGAGATGTTCATATGGCAAGAACAGTGGGCACTACAGTTAGAGGGATCAGGGCTCCTATTATAAAAGAAGGAGATGATTTGGTAAGTATTGTAGTCGATTCAGTTCTGAAGTCCATGCATGCAGAAAAATTTACCCTCAATGACAAGGATGTTATAGGAATAACAGAATCTTTAATAGCGAGGGCACAGGGCAATTATGCGTCTATTGAGCATATTGCTAGAGATATCAATACAAAATTTGAAGGAGATTTTGCAGTAGTGTTTCCTATACTGAGCAGAAACAGATTCTCCTTAATACTAAAAGGGCTGGCGATGAGCGGTAAAAAAATTTATTTATTTTTGAGTTATCCGTCGGATGAGGTAGGAAACTATTTAATGGATATTGATGTGATGGATGAGATAGGGGTTAATCCTTGTACAGATGTTTTGAGTGAAGAAAAATACAGACAATTATTTGGTAAACATGTAGTGCACCCGTTTACAGGTATAGATTATGTAAAAATGTATAAAAGTTTGGCAATGAATAATAATATAGAAATATTTTTGGCGAATGACGCCAGAGCAGCATTAGAATATACTAAAGAGATATTAGTCGCAAATATTCATGATAGATATAGAACAAAACGGCTGTTATTGAGAGCGGGAGCAACAACTGTATATGGTTTAGATGAATTATTAATAAAACCCATAAATGGAAGTGGATTTAATCCGGACTATGGTCTTTTGGGTTCTAATACGGCCACAGATACTACAATTAAATTATTTCCCAAAGACTGTCAAGAGGTGGTCGAAAGCATTCAAGGTTTAATGCGAGAGAAAACCGGTAAAAATATAGAGGTAATGGTATATGGGGATGGTGCATTTAAAGATCCGATGGGGAAGATATGGGAGTTGGCAGATCCTGTAGTATCACCCGGGTATACAAAAGGGCTCGAAGGAACGTCAAATGAAATAAAACTGAAGTACGTTGCCGATAATGAATTCAGCGGTTTAGACAACAAGGATATGGCCGAGGCGATTAAAAATAAAATAAAAAGTAAAGGGAATAATAAAAGAACCCCCGGTGAAAAAATAGGGACAACCCCAAGACAAATCACCGACCTTTTGGGAAGCTTATGTGATTTGACGAGCGGAAGCGGGGACAAAGGCACACCCATAGTATTGGTTCAAGGATATTTTGACAGCTATGCATGTGAGTAACAATAGTTTAACAATATATTGTTGCTGGAAAAATCTACATTTTTGTCATCCTGAGACGGACAGGAGGAATTTGACCCACGAAGGATCCTAAGGAGGCGATTTCAGTCGCCGATTTATTATACAGCCGTAGGGGCGACCCTTGGTCGCCAATTTGTCAGCAATAGGCAGACAGAGTTATCTGTTTTATAAATGGTGTATATGTATTGGGAGGTAAATTGGATTGCCGGAGAAATTGAAAGACACAAGAATCGTTGTAGGCATGTCCGGCGGTGTAGACTCATCCGTGGCGGCACTGCTTTTAAAGGAACAGGGATACGATGTAATAGGTATCTTTATGAAAAACTGGGACGAAGCGGATGAGTTCGGGTATTGTACCGCAGCCGAGGACTATGAAGATGTAAGAAGAGTGTGCGGACAAATAGGCATACCGTATTATACGGTTAATTTTGAAAAGGAATATTGGGACAGGGTATTTGCATATTTTTTGGAGGAATATAAAAAAGGCCGCACACCCAATCCGGATATTCTATGCAATAAGGAAATCAAGTTTAAAGCATTTTTGGATCATGCATTAAAACTGGGTGCAGACTATTTAGCAACAGGGCACTTTGCCGGGATAGATTTTAATGATAATGAATACAGACTGTTAAGGGGTGTAGATTCCAACAAGGATCAGACATATTTTTTGAGCCAGCTAAATCAGTACCAGCTTTCCAAAACTATGTTTCCGGTAGGACATTTGCTAAAAAGCGAAATCAGGAAGATTGCTAAAGATAATAACCTCGCAACAGCTGATAAAAAGGACAGTACGGGTATATGTTTTATAGGCGAGAAGAACTTCAAGGAATTCTTGAGCAACTATCTGCCTGCACAGCCGGGGAAGATGATGACCCCTGAGGGAGAAGTAAAAGGTAAACACGATGGACTGATGTTTTATACTTTAGGTCAGAGAAAAGGCTTGGGTATAGGCGGTGCAGGAACCGGTGAGCCTTGGTTTGTGGCGGACAAGGACGTTGAAAAAAATATATTATATGTTGTGCAGGGTGAAAATCATCCCGATTTATACTCTTGTGGGCTTACAGCTATAGACCTACACTGGATAAGTGAAAAACCGAAACCCTCTACATTTGGATGTACGGCTAAATTCAGATATCGCCAAAGAGATCAGGAAGTGAGTGTACATATAGAAGGAGAAGACACTTGCAGGGTAATATTTAAAAACCCGCAAAAAGCGGTAACACCGGGACAATTTGTTGTTTTTTATGACGGTGAGGTGTGTTTGGGCGGGGCGACTATAGATAAAATATTGAAATGAAAACCGGGAAAATGTGCCTTTTCACACAGTCTGACAGTTTACTGATTCATAGGGAAAGAATTTTATATTGAATGGTATAATGAGTTAATGGTATACTAAAGACAGCTTATATATGGGGGGATAATAATGGCCAAGGATATAACCAATGAACACCTATTTGAATTTATGACAAAAATATATAGTGAAATGAAAGAAGGATTTAAGGAAGCAAATTTAAGGGTGGATAATTTGGAAAATGAGATAAAAGAAACGAAAAATAAGGTTATTATTATTGAACAAGAGCATGGAAAGAAATTAGACGTTCTATTTGATGGCTACAAACAAAACTCCGATAAGTTGGACAGAATAGAGAAAGAAGTATCTAAACATGAAGAAATAATACTTAGAAGAATAAAATAACCT
>DASRMN010000198.1:0-7627 GCA_035647935.1 Clostridia bacterium
AAGAGGATACGGTTTTGATGATAATCGATATTCAGGAACGTTTATCTGCGGCAATGGAATATGGTGAAAATGTTATTGACAATACCGAAATTTTAATTACGATTTCAAAGGATTTGGGGATTCCTATTTTAACCACGGAGCAATACCCCAAGGGGTTGGGGAGTACGGTTGAAAAGTTAAACCTTAGCTTGGGGGAGGACTCGATTTATGAAAAGATAGTCTTCTCGGGTTATATTGAGCAAATAGTTTCGGATTTTAAGCAGTTAGGAAGGAAAAAGGTTGTTGTAGTCGGTATGGAGGCCCATGTTTGCGTATTTCAAACGGTGAGGGATTTATTGGCTGATGGTTATCAGGTATTTGTGGTCGCTGATGCCGTATGTTCACGCACAAAACAAAACTATAAAATTGCCTTGGATCTAATGGATGCAATGGGAGCCGTTGTTACAAGCACGGAAACCGTATGTTTCGATTTATTAAAGGAAGCAGGCACACCTTTATTTAAAAAGATATCAAAATTGATAAAATAAGCTATATTCAGTGGGTGATAAAATGAGTAAATATGATTTTAGAATAGGCATCAGTCCTGAAGAAGCCCTCAGATTAATTAAAGAAAGCCAAAACGCCGACTTAGTACATGAAGAATTTTTTGACCTAGGGGATGGGAAATGTATCGGTATTCTGGTTTATGAAAAATACTACTTCAGGGCGAGCAACAGAGCTGCATTGGTTGTAATTGTTGATAACCTCGAAGGATATACAGGTGTCAGGTCTATATCTACAGGCAGTTCGCAGGGTTTGTTTTTTAATTTTGACTGGGGTGCGGCGGATAACTTTGCCGAAAGTGTGAAAAACATTCTTAAAGATTTTATAGACTAATAACTAAAATATGTTGTTTTGAAAGGGGTTGAACATATGAGGATGCTTGGGACGAATTTTGTGGTAGTATTTCAACTTTTAAATATAGTCTTTATTATAGGGGTAGTATATATAGTTTTTTATTTAGCGGTAAGATTGCCGAGGGACTTGAGGGAAAAAAATGAAAAACTGAGTAATATTGAGAAAATATTGGACGAAATCAATCAGAAAATTGATAAATAAATTATATTCAGAAATTGAAATATCCATATGTTTGCTTTGAATTGCAAGGTTTAGGGGATATGCATATAAGGCCCTTTATTTTCGACAGGGTCTTTACTGTTTTTAAAATCATTTACCTATACCGAACATATAATATTTACTACTTGCCGGTATGTGATATAATAGAAACGAGAGGCCATACGAAAACATGGAGAGGATTGACTATGAAGAAATGTTCTATATGTAATAAAAATATAGCAGTAATTTTTGTTACAAAAATGGAGAATGGAAAATCTGAAATGAAAGGCATATGTATAGAGTGTGCAAAAAAGATGGGTTTACCCATAATAGATCAATTAATGGAGCAAACAGGCATGACCGAGGAGGAAATGAGTGCTTTTTCCCAACAGATGAATGATGCATTTGAGGAAATAAGTCTTGAAGACATGAAAAAAGATAACTTCCTAGGCGGCTTGTTTAAGGACTCTTTAAATTTCCTTAAGAAAGAAAAAGAAGAAGGTTCGGATACCGAAGAAACGTTAAAAGGTAATTATGAAGAAGAAAATGAAGATTATAGGGAGAAATATATAGGAGAAAAATTCATAAGAAGAAAAACCAGAAAAAATAGGAAAAAGAAATATTTGGATGCCTATGGTATTAATTTAACAAACAGTGCCAAAAACGGAGAGATAGATAGGATAATAGGCAGGAATAGGGAAATTGACAGAGTAGTCCAAATACTAAACAGAAGGTCTAAAAATAACCCGATATTAATCGGGGAGCCGGGTGTGGGCAAAACTGCTATTGCCGAAGGACTGGCTGTTCGTATTATAGAAAGACAGATTCCGGCGAAATTGTTTAATTCTGAAATTTATCTGTTAGACTTGACGGCTATTGTAGCCGGAACCCAATTCAGGGGGCAATTTGAAGGCAGAATGAAGGCCATCATAGAAGAAGCCCAGAGATATGGGGATATAATTTTGGTAATAGATGAGGTTCACAACATTATGGGTGCCGGGGAGGTTCACGGTGGTGTCATGAATGCCGCCAATATTTTGAAACCTGCATTGGCTCAAGGTGAAATCCAAGTTATAGGTGCAACTACACTGGATGAATACAGAAGACATATTGAGAAGGATTCTGCACTGGAGCGAAGATTTCAACCGGTGATGATAGAAGAACCTACAGTAGAAGACACCATTGAAATCTTAAGGGGAATTAAAGGCTATTATGAAGATTACCACAGGGTCAGGATATCGGATGAAGTGATAAATGCGGCTGTCAGGTTGTCGGAAAGATACATTACAGACAGATATTTACCTGACAAAGCCATAGATGTTATAGATGAGGCAGGCTCCAGAGCAAATTTGAAAAACCTCGGACTTGTAGAACTTGAGTATCTGAAAGAGGAGCTACAAACTATAAAGGAAAGGAAGGATGAAGTTTCCAAAAACAGCAACTATGAAAGGGCTGCTCAATATAAGGTGGATGAGTGTAAAATTTTAGATAAAATAGCAGAATTGGAAGATAAGGTAGACAGTACTCACCTTACTGTAGAGGATATAGCCTTTGTAGTCGAATCTTGGACTAATGTTCCCGTGGGAAAAATTACTAAGGAAGAGGCCGGCAGATTGCTGAATCTCGAGGATCACCTGCACGAAAGAGTGGTGGGCCAACATGAAGCCATCAAGAGTTTGTCCAGAGCCATAAGACGCAATCGCTCAGGTTTTAGAAAGAGGAAAAAACCGGCATCGTTCATATTTATAGGACCTACCGGGGTGGGCAAAACCGAACTGGTAAGGACCTTGGCGGAGGAACTGTTTGGTAGCGAGGATGCTATGATTCGTCTGGATATGTCCGAATATATGGAAAAACATACAGTTTCCAAATTAATAGGAGCGCCTCCGGGATATGTGGGATACGATCAGGGAGGTCAATTAACAGAAAAGGTTAGAAGAAGGCCATATTCGGTTATACTTTTGGATGAAATCGAGAAAGCACATCCTGACGTTTTCAACATGTTGCTTCAGATTTTGGAGGACGGCAGGTTAACTGACAGCCAAGGAAAAACCGTGTATTTTGAAAATACGGTAGTGATCATGACATCCAACGCCGGTACACAGTTAAAATCAAGTGGCATAGGTTTTGGCAAGAGGGGTTATGAAGCTCTCGAAAACACTGCCAAAGAGGCATTAAAAGAAATATTCAGGCCTGAATTTTTAAACAGGGTTGATGAAACCATTGTATTTACGAAACTATCTAAAAAGGAGCTCAGACAAATTGTGGATCTCATGTTGAAAGAAGTAATGCAGGATGTTAAAGAAAAAGACATGAGCATCACAGTTTCTGATGAGGTTAAGGATTTTATATTGGAAAAGGGTTATGATGAGAAGTATGGTGCAAGGCCTCTCAGAAGAACAATACAACGATATATTGAAGACGAAATCGCGGAAGAATATATTAGAAAACGATTTGTGTCGGGAGACCATATAAAGGTAGATTTAGAGGATGGCGAGGTTGTATTGAGTAATAAAAAGAATGTATTAGTTAGGGAAATGGGGTAATTCCCCATGAAGCATTGCATAAAATTGAGGGACGGTTCCTTTGCGTTATTAGAAGACACAAAGGAACCGTCCCTTTTATAATTATTCCACTTCTATTTTTTCCAAGGGCTCAAAGGCGGGGCTGTCTATTACCTCACCTGTGGGGGAGAATCTGGAACCGTGGCAGGGGCAGTCCCAGGTTTTTTCGGCATTATTCCACTTGAGTTCGCATCCCATGTGGGTACAGGTGGTGTCTATAAAATGCAGTTTTCCTTTTTCATCCCTATATACACCTATTTTTTGTCCGGCTATATTTATGATTTTACCTTCCCCTTTTTCGATTTTTTTATAAGCAGACCCAAAGGGCAGTTTGCCGGAAGCGAAATTTATGGCAGTATTCAGATTTTGCTTAATAAATGTTAACACGGAACCCTTGTCCACAAACCTGGAAGGATCATAAACCTCGGCCCAAGGATTGTTGCCCTTTACAACAAGGTCTCTTAAGATCATTGCGGACACCGCACCGGTGGTCATCCCCCATTTTTTAAATCCTGTGGCTACATAAATATTGGGATAGTTAGGAGACATGTTGCCTATGTAGGGAATATTATCCATGGTTGTGCAGTCTTGCGCAGACCATCTATATAGAATTTCTTCAATACCGAAATTTTTGTCCGCAAAGTCAATCAGATTCTTATAATGTGTGTTTTCATCCTTACCGTGGGCCGTTTTATGATGTTCTCCCGCTACCAGTACTATTTCTTCATCGCCGAAAGGGTGAGAACGCATAGAACGGGTGGGTTTTTCCGCATTTATATACATTCCGTCGGGGAACTTGGATTTTGCTTTGATTGCTACAATATAGGACCTTTCTTGGAACATCCTTGAAAAATATAATCCCCTGAAATTGGAAAATGGAAACAGGGTTGCTATTATAATCTTAGATGCGATGATTTTCTTACCATTCTCCGTAATTACCGCGCATTGTTTTCCTTTTTCGATTCCAACGGCATTGGTATTTTCAAAAATATAACTTCCATCCCCATCGATATATTGTGCCACTTTTAATAGAAACTTGCGCGGATGGAATTTTGCTTGTTTTTCAAATTTCACAGCAGCCTTTATCGGAAAAGGCAAAGGCAGGTCTGTGACATAGGAAGCTTTGATTCCCAGACATTGGGCTATTTCTGCCTCTTTTCTAATTTTCTCCACATAATTGTCCGATTGGGTGTATACACAGGCATTTTGCCACTCGAAATCACAATCAATATTAATTTTTTCTATGATTTTGGCAACAAGTTTTATAGCCTTTTCATTAGATTGGGCATATCGCTTGGCTTTTTTCATGCCGACTTGTGTGGCTATCTTATCATAAATTAAACCGTGTTGGGAGGTGATTTTGGCTGTTGTATGGCCTGATGTGCCTTGAGCAATCCGATCTGCTTCCATGATCGCAACTTTTAAACCTGCTTTTTTTAATAAACAGCCTGTGGTGATTCCCGTTATGCCCCCGCCTACAATCGCAACGTCTACTACGACGTCTTCTTCTAGGGCAGGATAGTCGGTAGTATCTGTGGAGGCAATCCAGTAGGATTCCGGCTCTTTAATAAAACCTTTTCTCGGTGAATAATATTGTGGCATATTCATACATCCTTTCTTAAATGGGAGGCGGGAGACGGGTTGCATAACTATTATGCAACCCGTCTCCCAAAATTATGTTCGGTTATATAATTTCTATTTTTTCCAAAGATGTGAAGGTAGGACCGTCCACCACATCGCCGATAGAAGAATATCTTGAGCCGTGGCATGGACAATCCCAGGTTTTCTCCGCATTGTTCCATTTGAGTTGACATCCCATATGGGTACAGTTGATGTTGATTAGATATATTTTGCCTTTATCATCTTTATAGGCACCCATGTTACGTTCGGCTATATTTATAACCTTTCCTTCTCCATTCTTGAGGGCATTAAGATTTTTCTCAACAGATTTCCACACAGCATCAAGGTCGGTAAATCTGGTTGGACTATAAACTTCCGCCCATGGACTTTGATTGTTTACAATAAGGTCTTTCAAAACCATAGCGGATACGGCACTTGTGGTTATTCCCCATTTTTTGAATCCTGTCGCCACATAGATGTTGGGTTCGTTGGGGGTTATGTTGCCTATAATAGGGATGTTGTCCGCTGTCATATAATCCTGTGCAGACCATCTATACTGAATATCTTCCACATCAAAATTTTTATGGGCGAAATCTATTAAATTCTTATAATGTATATTAAAATCTTCGCCTTGGCCCGGCCTATGCTCCTCTCCTACTATCAGTATAAGTTCCCCTCCATCATTAAGAGGAATAGAGCGCAGGGAGCGTGTAGGTGATTCTACATTTATGTACATACCACCCGGGAACTTGGATCTTGCCTTGATAGCCAGAGCATAGGTTCTCGCGGGGAAGATTTTGAGGATATATAGGCCTCTTATATTGGAAAAAGGATAATGACTGGCTATTACTACTCTGGAAGCAGTAATCTTTTTACCATTTTGCAGGGTTACGGCACACCTTTCCCCTCCCTCTATGCCGACCGCCCTAGTGTTTTCAAAGATATGGCTTCCATCCATGGCGACTTTTCCCGCCAGCGCTAATAGGTATTTGCGAGGATGAAACTGTGCCTGTCCCTCAAACTGTATAGCAGCTTTTATCGGGAAAGGTAAAGGCAGTTCCTCCATATAAGAGGCTTTGATGCCCAGACTTTGCGCTGCTTTCACTTCTTTCTTAATGTTGTCTACATTATCGTCGGATTCGGCAAATACATAGGCATTTTCTGATTTGAAATCACAGCTGATGTTGTTTTCATTTATGACTTGGGTCATGAGCCTTATGGCTCCTTCATTAGAATCCGCATACTGTTTGGCTTTTTCCATACCGAATTTTGTAATCAGCGTGTCGTAAATCAAATCGTGCTGGGAGGTGATTTTGGCCGTTGTATGTCCCGTGGTGCCGTCACCAATGCGGTTTGCCTCAACAACAGCAACGGTCAGACCTTCCTTTTTCAACAGGAAACCTGTGGTAATCCCTGTTATGCCGCCGCCTATAACGGCAACATCTACTGTAATGTCTTCCTCTAAGGCCGGGAAATTAGTGGTATCTGAAGAAGCAATCCAATAGGATTCCGGTTCCTTGGAAAACCCTTTGTCAGGTGAAAAATACTGTGGCATGTTCATACATCCTTTCGTAAATGGAGGTGGGAGGTGGGAAATGGGAAGTGTGAAATGGGAAGTGTGAAATAGGTAGTGTGAAATAAGTAGTGTGAAACAGTATTCCCAATCTCCGGCCTCTGAATTAGATTTTTGATTTAAATATCTATATATATGTTGTACCTAATTTTAGAAAATATTCCTTATTTAATAAGACAGGAGATAAGGAAAAAAATTTGGATTGACAGAAAACACAAAAAAACATATAATTGTATTACAGTGTAACACAATAAATTGAAGGGAGTCTTAATATGGATATTATCAACGTTAGGGTAAATGAAGTTGACAAAAAGTTACTTGAAAGCTATGCTAAGTCACATAATAAAACAATATCCGATGTAATAAGGGAAAGTATTGATGAAATAATTGAAAATGAAATACATTTAAAACTATACCAAGAAGGAATGAAGGAACTTGAAAAGGATAATACTACCTATACCCTCGATGAAGTTTTAAAGGAATTAGGAATTAAAAAAGAGGAACTCTAGAATGTTTTATAAAGTCTTATATTCGAAAAGGGCTCTCAAAAGCCTAGAGAAGATGGATAACCATAATAAATTGTATATATTGTCATGGATTACAAAAAATTTGGAGGGTACGGATAATCCATATGAAAAAGGAAAAACATTGAAGGGAAATTTTAAGGGTAGTATAAGATACAGAATAGGGGATTACAGGGTAATAGTAGATATACGGGATAATGAGTTAATTATATTGGTAATTGATATAGATCATAGAAAAGATATTTATTTGT
>DASRMN010000199.1:0-7278 GCA_035647935.1 Clostridia bacterium
GAAATATTAAAAAAGGAAAGTATGGTAGGTGTGCTAAGGGCGAGTATAATCCCCGTTAGAATCCCTATGATCACAGAAAGCTTTAAAAACCGTCTACTGTAAATTTGCCCTTCTTCCATATTACCTGCCCCAACTTGGTGCCCTATCATTACTGCCGCACTGTGTGCTATGCCAAAGGTAAATACCATGGATACATTTTGAACAGTGGTTGTAATTTGTATTGCGGCCATGGCCTGTGTTCCCAAATTACCGTAGGCGACAGCATAAATTATCATAGCTAAGGCCCAGAATATATCGTTTGTAACAACGGGGATAATGGTCCTGGCAGATTTTTGCATAAAGTCCTTGCCGATGTTTGTCATCTGTTTCCACTTGGCGGCCAAAACACCTTTCTTGGCGTATATATAAAATACCAAAACAACAGCTTCAACAATTCTGGCTATTAAGGTAGCAATAGCTGCGCCCTTTACACCCATTGCGGGAAAGCCCAGATGGCCGAATATAAAAACATAGTTTAATGTTGCATTTGTTACCAATGCTATGGCACTGACTACCATAGGCGGAATGGTATCTTCAATACAACGGGACGATACCCCATAGACAAAGGAGATAGCGGTAAAAATGTAGCTTGTACAAATTATTTTTAAATATTGTACACCCAGATCTATCACATAGGGGTCTTTGTTAAATAATTTTATTATTGTCTGTGGCACTAGAAGCGCCACTATTGTAAAAAGAATTGAGGAAATTATACTGGAGATAAGACTAAGCCCCAAGGTCTTTTGTATATGTTCCTCATTTTTTTGTCCCCAATATTGAGATATAAAAACCCCGGCTCCGCTTGTTATACCGATTACTAAGAGATTAAACAGAAAGAAATATTGGTTTGCAATCCCTACGGCCGCAATTTCCGTCTCCCCTATTTTACCTATCATAATTGTGTCTATCATATTTATAGAAGAAGCGATTAAATTTTGTATAATAATCGGTATTGCCAGTTTTAGCAATGTATTATAAAAGTTCAATCGATTTGTTTTATCCGTTTGTATGTTTTCTATGTTTTCTGTCATAGTTACATTTACCTTTCATGGTGCACCGGGAAAGTTTTTCAGTGCACTTTTTATAGTCCGCCGTTCTTGTCGCATTATCTTATTTCCCAAGATATTATACCATAGAAACTATGCAATCACTAATCCGGTATAATAAGGGTGGCAAGGGGACGCTTTGTTTGCCACCCTCTTGTCATATGTTATTATAGGAAAGGCGGAACAAACCTCCACCTTCGGCCGTCTAAGAATATATAATAAAGGCACGGAGGGATTGTCTTCTTTGTATGTCCTTGTATGTCTTTGTATTGATATGAGTAGGGCTGGATCTCCTCAAACAGGTTCCAAAAGGTGAATACAATGGAAAAGGAGTTGATTTTAAATGAAAAGAATGGCTTTACTACTATGTGTGTTAATGTTAGTAGGATGTGTGCCGACGGGCGACAGTTCAGGTGTAATTAACAATAATGGAGCCAAAATAAACAATGGGGAAGCGTCATTAATAAATACATCACTGAATTTACTGAAATTAGAGGACATAGAATCAGGTAATACCCTAATATCCCCGGTTTCTATAATCACAGCCCTGGCTATGACCGGAAACGGTGCTTCAGGGAATTCGGAAACAAACTTCAACAATTTTTTTGGGGTTAACAGGGATGTCCTAAACAACGAATTAAAAAATCTGATAGGAGACATGAAATCAGATAAAGAAGGTGAAAAATTAAATATAGCCAATTCTATTTGGTATAATAAAAATACCGAGTTGAAAGTAAAGGATACCTTTTTAAATACAATCAGAAGTGTATATCAAGCGGATATAATGGGAATGAATTTTCTTGAAAGAGAATCTGCCAGTGCCCAAATAAATAACTGGGTAGCGGATAGGACAGACAGAATGATAGAGAAAATCATACAACCTAATCATTTAAGTCCGGATACCCAGATGATTTTAATAAACAGTATTTTATTTGATTACAAATGGGCAAGACAATATGAAGAGTATCAGGTGAGCGAGGGCAAATTCAATGGGCAGGATGAAACAAAAGAAGTGCAATATTTAAACAGCCAAGAAAACAGTTTTATTGAAACAGATGATGTTCTGGGGGCAATGAAATCATATCAGGGTGGAAGATACCATTTTATAGGTTTGATGCCAAAAGACCAAAGCATGAGCTTGTATGATTTTGTTCAATCCTTAACACAGGACAAACTAGAAGATATAATCGACAGTGAACAGAATGTTAAAACGAATGTTAAAATACCTAAATTTGAATATGATTATTCAACAAGTCTAAAGGATTCCCTGATACTGTTGGGCTTAGAAGATGAATTCGACGGGGGGAAAGCTGACTTTGGTAACATGTACGACTTGGGAGACAAGGGTGCAAACGTTTATATAAACGATGTATTACACAAAACCCGTATAGAACTGAACGAAGCCGGAACAAAAGCCGCGGCAGTGACCGCTGTTATGGTGGATGCAACATCAGCAGATATAGGTCAACCTAAGGAGGTACATTTCGACAGACCGTTTTTATATATAATTTATGACGGGGAAAATAAACTTCCTGTATTTTTGGGTACAATAGTTAATTTATAACGGGGGGCTCTATGTACAAAAATTTTACCCAAGATCCCAATTTTTGTACGGTTCTACCATCCCTATGATGTATTTTACTTATCTTCGCGAAGGAGAAAAATATGATGAAAAGGACTATCAATTATTCAATTCTATTTGTTGCAGTGTTTATTGTTACTTACCTAACGCTCTGTTATTTGCCGAGTTTTCGGATTAAATTGTTTGCTTCACCAACGGAATACTTTGTTGAAAGCATAAAACATATGGTGCTCCTTAAAACCCTAGTTTCTGTTTTCGGGGGTTTGTTGGTATCCGGTTTGCTATACGTTGTTAAAGAACGGGCATAAGGTATCAAACAAAATGCCCGACATACAACCTCTGTTTTAAACTAAATATTAATACAATTCAACCCCCTATTTAAAACAGGGGGTTTTATATTGTGCATATTGGTGATATTTGGTACAATATTGGTAATATTACGAATGTTTGGGAAAAAGGGTTTAATTCGGGATAAGGATGTAGATTTTATATTATGAACTCTAGGGATGGGGGAAATACATATGGATTCGGAAACTTTAAATGAGTGTATTTATGCTACAAAACAAAACGAGGAAAGGTTTTTTGCTCTTATAAAGGCAACGTCTAATATAATCTATAGCATGACTCCCGACTGGAAAACCATGACGGCGCTTTGCGGCCGTGGGTTTCTTGTAGACACGAAGGAGCCCAGTTCCAACTGGCTTGACAAATATATATATCCTGAGGATAGGGAACCCATGTTCAGTTTAATACAAACCAGCATCATGGGAAAGAAAATATTCGAGTTTGAGCATCGTGTATTAAAAGCTGATAGAAGCGTAGGTTGGGTATTTTCACGCGCAGTACCCATTTTTGATGAAAATGGAGATATTAAGGAATGGTTCGGTGCGGTAAGTGATATAACCGAACGCAAGAAAATTGAGGAAGAATTGCGTGAAAGCGAAGAGAGATTTAGGACGGTGCTGGAAAACTCTATGGACGGGATTGGCTTGTTTAACATCAAAACGGGGAAATTTGATTATATTAACCTTGCAAATGCTAAGGCTGCAGGTTTTACATTGGAGGGCATAAAGGATCCCGGTATAGAAGAATGGAGTGCGCTTGCACACCCTGAAGACCTACCTGGGGTTCTGCAGGCGTTGGAAACATCTAAAAAGGACAGAGTAGCCGAAGCGGAATTTCGCTGGAGAACAAGAGGCGGGGAGTATCATTGGTTTAATGCGCGTCTTAAATCAGTATCGAATGCGGAAGGTGAGCCTACTCACATAGTGATTATCAGCAGGGATATAACCAAACGTAAACAGGCAGAGCAGGAACTGGAAAAATCAGAAAAACGTGCCTGTCGCCTTGTAAAAAAGCTTGAGGAAGCTGACAAAAACAAGGACAAGTTTATTAGTGTACTCTCCCATGAATTGAGAAACCCACTTGCCGCAATCCTTGCCGGCGTTCAGATGCTCGATATAACACAGGATGCCGATCTTATTGCAAAATCAAAGGAAGTTATTAAGCGCCAAACCGATAAACTATGCAGGTTAGTCGATGATTTGTTAGAATTGACAAGGATTACTCAGAACAAAATTAATCTGAAAAAGAGAAACATCAATTTGAATGAGATAATAGAAAATACTGTGGAGGATATTACACTCAATTATCAAGAGAAAGGTGTGAAAATCGAAACGGAATTTCAGGCGGAGCCCATTTGGCTGAACGCAGACCCCTTACGCATTGCTCAAATTATTGAAAATATCTTGTACAACGCACTTACATTCACTCAAGAAAACGGCACAGTTCATCTTACCTTAAAAACAGAGGGGGATTGTGCCATCATAAATATAAAAGATAATGGCATCGGCATTTGCCCCGAAATTCTGCCGCATTTATTTACACCTTTTACTCAAGCCGATGATACGCTGGACAGAAGAAATAGCGGACTCGGCCTAGGGCTTTCTATTGTTAGAGGTATTGTGGATTTACACGGAGGTACTATAAATGCATACAGCGACGGTTTGGGGGAGGGATCCAAATTCACAATATGTCTACCTATTACAACGTGTTAACAGATTATTTGGGAGTATTGGGGAAGCATAATGTTATTTATTACCGAATTTATTAGAGTATATGGTATAATATTGTAAATGAGAATGATTGTTTTTCTAAAAAAGGGATTATTTGACGAAGATGGTTGAATCTATTCACGGTTCAGCACAGTTTACAAAGGGGTGAATTAATTTGCTATTTAAGATTTTTCATACCGCTGATTTACATATAGGCATGAAATTCAACAATTATCCCGATGATATCAGAGATTGCCTTATAGAGGCCAGATTTGATGTGCTTGATAAAATGGTCCAAATGGCAAATGAGCGGCTATGTAATTTATTTGTGGTTGCGGGGGATTTGTTTAATAATATAAATATTCCGAAAAGAGACATACATAGGGTGATAAAATCTTTGGAAGGATTCGGTGGGGAATGCGTTTTAGTTATGCCGGGAAATCATGATTATGATAATGGAATGATTGATTTATGGGATACATTCAAAAAGAATATGACGGACAAGATACTGTATTTGGATGAGGAAAAACCCTTTTCGCTGGAACAATACGGATTGGATGTCATGGTATATCCCGCTCCTTGTCATTCAAGACATTCTGATGTGAACAACATAGGCTGGATAAAGGACAACAAGGAATTTGTTTCTCGACTATGCCATATAGGAATTGCACATGGCTCTCTCGAAGGTATTTCCCCTGATATGGATAAGAATTATTATTTTATGTCTAAAAAGGAGCTGGAGGATACACCTGTGGACATATGGTTGTTGGGACATACCCATGTGGGTTATCCTGATAATGATACTGTAAATGACTGGAAGGTATTCAACCCGGGAGTTCCGGAACCTGACGGCCTTGATTGTAGCCATGAGGGTTATGCGTGGGCTATTACAATTGACGCGGACAAGTTAATAAAGGCTGAAAAGGTAGCAACGGGTATTTATAGATTTTATGATGAACAGTTTCAGATAAACGATGATGATGAATTTTGTAAAATTAGAGATACCGTACTTAGGGACAATCCCGACAAAAAGGTCATCAGACTAACCCTGAAGGGGAGAGTGAGCGGGGATGCATTTAATGATAGATTAAAATTATATGACGAGCTTTATGATAAGACAGCTCACACCACCATAGATGATTCGGGGCTGGGGATAAAGGTGACGGAAGAGATTATCGATAAGGAATTTACTCCGGACTCTTTCCCACATCGATTTTTGAATGAATTGGCAGACGATGACGAAGCACTTCAAATTGCATATGAATTAATTCGGGGGGTGCAGGAATGTTGATAAAGGGTTTTTCATGCAGCAGATTTGCAGGGCTGAGGGAAATGAATATTCGGTTTGAAAAAGGTTTAAATATAATATTGGGACCTAACGAATCCGGGAAAAGTTCCATCATTGAGGGTATTCATGCAACACTTTTCAGGGAACCGAAGTTGAGGATGAGCGTTAAAAATGATAAGGAGTTTCATGAGAGGTTTATGCCTCGTCCCGATGGGGATGTGATAGACAGCGAAAT
The DNA here is from genome assembly GCA_035647935.1 of Clostridia bacterium. Taxonomy (GTDB): domain Bacteria; phylum Bacillota; class Clostridia; order Peptostreptococcales; family Natronincolaceae; genus JAAZJW01. The sequence continues at coordinate 6,245 of DASRMN010000199.1, forward strand.
CATTATATGTATTGGTGACGAAGAATACAGACTGAAAAAGGAGTGGGGCGTTACGGAATCATTACAGCTTGAAACCCCCGATGGAGCTATAATTAAAAACGTGCAAACCGCTAATGATATTTTGAAGGAAATATTGAAATTCGGCTCGGGTACATATAGTAACATAATATTTGCAAAACAAAGGGATATAAAAAGAGCTGTAGATAAAATATTGAGTGATGAAACATCAAGCGAAATCAGCAATATACTCATAAAAACCATGATGGAGCTCGATGGTATATCGGTTGATGAATTGGACAAAAAAATTCAACAAGAAAAGGAATCCTTTTTAAAGAAATGGGATATAGATAAAAATTGTCCCGTCAACAATAAGGGAATAAACAACCCCTATAAAACAGGTCTGGGCCAAGTTCTTGAGAGCTACTATCAAAAGGAAGAAATAAGGATTTCTATGGATACAGCCCAAGAAGCGGAAAGGGATTTTGAAGCGGTATGTAATGAACTGAAGGAAAAATCCGAACAAATCGAAAATTTAAAATCAGAAAAAAAGAAACTCGAAGACATAGAAGAAGATATGACCAAAAGACTGGTATTGGAACCTAAGGTGTCTATTCTCAACAAAGAAGTGAAAGTTATAACAGAGGTGTGTAAAAAATGGCCTGCAACAGAGGCTCGGATAGGGCAGTTCGATGATGAACTCGAAAAAATCTCCCCGAGGATTAAGGCCGTCGAACAAGAAAGGGAAGATTCCCGCAAAGTTGCCAAGAAATCAGGGATAGTAAGAAAACTGGCACAGATTGATGGACTCAATAAGAAAATCGAGGAAAAGCGACTCAAGATAAAGGAAATGAAAAACATAACTGATGATGATATAAAAAAATTGGACAATTATCATGGGGAAGTTTCAAGGATAAAAGCTGCCATGGAAGCCGGAATTATTATCGGTCGGTTTAACAGAATAAACCCATCATGCGACATATCACTGGTAACAGACCTTGAAGATAAGCAGGGGATAAAGCAAGGGGAAACCTTTA
>DASRMN010000200.1:0-4095 GCA_035647935.1 Clostridia bacterium
TGTCTATTGTTTTTAGCCCATCCTCTTTCATAATTCCTTATAGTCCTCCCTCATACGATGAGACCTAGATATCTCCATTTTATTCCTGCCCAGTCATTATTTATATTAGCAAATTTGCTAATATAATAATATATATTGCCGAATGTTGTCAATATATAATATACTATAAAAAAATGACGTAAAAAGGTCACCGGAATGCACCCTCATGTTGATTTCCCAAAATTCACTCAAGATATTATCAAAATATCTCTGTTCGAAATACCGGTAAGCCCATCAACCATAGACATCTTTTCCGGCCCCACATTTGCTTTTTGAAGACTTATATTTGCAGCGTCTGCTTTCGTCACAGTCTCCATGGCTTTATTAAGGATACTGACTATTTACCCCTGACTTTCAAAGGTATAAGGTTTCCCTTGCTTTTTTTGTTTCTCAATATACATATTTCTGTCGGCTGCTTCCATCAAGGTATTTATATTGGAAATTTGTCCCGGTTCCATCAGGGAGATTCCAATGCTGAGTCCCAATGTCTGAAGTCTCTTATCTTTTGCAATCCAAGTTTCTACTGAATCACAGATCCTGTTTTTTAGATTTATAAGTTTATCATGATTTACACCTTGTGCCAGTACTACAAACTCGTCTCCGCCATAGCGACACGCTATATCCCCTTCGCGTATATTGTCATTTAATACTTGGGCAAAAGTCCTTAGGACCTCATCACCAAATAAATGGCCGTGTTTATCATTTATAATCTTGAATCTATCCAGATCTATCATCAATATGCCTAAACTGTCATTTTCCTTTAGAACCCGCCGTATTTTGTTTTTGGCCAATTTATCCATACCCTCTCGATTATAAATACGGGTAAGCCCGTCTTTTATAGCCATATCTTTGATTTCCGCCGATATCATATTATAGGGCTCGTCAATTCCCTGCTTTACTATACCTGAATAGATAAAATAGTATGATACTATTTTTAACATGTGTCCCAACATATTGAAAATCCCATAGACATCCGAATACAGTGTAAAAGCCAGTTCTGATATAGCCGTGATTATCATGGCAACCCCTATGGTTTTGAAGGTATATTCCACAAAATGATCCTTGTGTATATAGAGCCTATAAGCGCTGAATAAAAGTATGAAGATAATTATATATTCACTCGTTATTTTAAATGTAGTAAGTCCTTGGCCTTCAATAAAGCAGGCGGGAAAAATTTTAAAAACCATTATACTTAGCAATAGACTAACGGTTACAAAGATATAAATTGCATTTGCCAATTTACGACTAAATTTTTTATCCCGCAGAAATAGGACCAACAAAAAGGCTGCCGCTTCCATAAATCGCCCAACAATCCATAGTTGGGTCGGTGTATCGGAATCAAAACCCGGAAAAATCCCCATGCCCTTGTATGTTATGGTATGTACAAAATCCAAGACGGCAACGTAGAGATAGGAAATACTCAAAAAAAGAAATGTATTATTCTTGGAGTATTGATAAGTGCGAGTGCCCAATATGTATATTATAGCCGCTACTATGATAGCAAATCCTTCAATTATGGAATGGAAGAGAAGATAGTTGAAATATGAAATAATGTAAAGAATAATAATAGATATAAGTAATAACAACAAAACAATCCATCCCCCTCCCTAATAATACAAAATCCGAAAATTTGAATCTTAGAAAAAATTATACTTAAATTGTACTGTATTTCCAATACTAGGTCAATAGTCCCATTCCGCATGGAACCGCAACTGTGTATAGAGCTAAAAAGACACCCGTTCGGATGTCTTTTTACTTTTGCTTCTTTTCATTGAAAATTTGATTTTTAGATCTATCCTACCCTATATTTTATACCTTTATTATATCCTTTACCTGTGCAACGTCCTTATCATCCCTATCATTGGATATGGATGGGGGCCTACACCGAACCAAAAAGTAAACATATATTTTGTGTAGGATTTGCCCACAAACTTTACTTCTATTTTTCTGTCAGGGTCTTCACTAATCTTGTAGCACCATATTTCTCTCTGAGACATGGTTTTTCAATCTTTCCGGTAGGGTTTCTGGGTACTCTGTCAAAAATAATTTTTCTTGGACGCTTATAACGAGGCAAAGGAGTGCAAAATGCTCCTATTTCATCCTCAGTACAGTCACAGCCCGGTTTTAATTCTATAATTGCAGCAGCAATTTCGCCTAAACGCCGATCAGGCAGCCCGATTACAGCCACATCTTTAATCGCGTGATGGGCACGAAGAAAATCCTCAATCTGTACAGGGTATAAATTTTCTCCCCCACTGATAATTACATCTTTTTTTCGATCAACTAAATAAATAAAACCGTCTTCATCCATACGAGCCATATCCCCGGTAAATAACCAGCCATCTTTAATTATCTCAGCTGTCGCTTCGGGATCATTGTAATAGCATTTCATCGTCCCGGGACCCTTAACAGCCAGCTCACCTACCTCCCCTTGGGCTACAGGGGATTTATACTCATCGATAATTTTCACTTCCCAATTATGGCCGGGTATTCCAATAGCACCGACTTTATGAATATTTTCTACCCCTAGGTGGACACATCCCGGACCAATAGCCTCGCTTAACCCGTAATTAGTATCATAAAGATGATTGGGAAAATATTTTTTCCAGCGATGAATCAAACTGGGTGGCACCGGTTGGGCTCCGATATGCATCAACCTCCATTGGGAAATTTCATAATCTTCAAGCTTCACATCCTCCCTTTCAATTGCATCTAAAATGTCCTGTGCCCAGGGAACCAAAAGCCAAACAACTGTAATTTTTTCTTCAGAAATTGTCTTCAGGATCCATTCCGGCTTGACCCCCCGAAGCAATACGGCCTTACTCCCTGATAATAAACTGCCAAACCAATGCATTTTTGCGCCGGTGTGATAAAGAGGCGGGATACATAAAAAATTGTCTGTCCGAGTTTGCCCGTGGTGATTCTGTTCAGTTATACATGCAGATGTCAGGCTCCAATGGGTATGTAAAATTGCCTTTGGAAACCCTGTTGTGCCCGAAGAAAAATATATAGCCGCTTCATCCTCTTTTGTAAGACTAACCCCCGGGGCCTCGGAACAACAATTAGCTGTAAGGCGATCATAGTTTTCTGCAAAAGATGGACGATTCTCCCCGGAAAAAAGAATTGTCTTCACCTGTGGAATCTGATAATAAATTGCTTCCACCCGTCCAATGAATTCAGGTCCGAAAATTAAAGCATCTGTTTCTGATAAATCCAAGCAATATTTAATTTCTTCGGCAGTATAGCGAAAATTTAACGGCACCACAACAGCGCCGGCTTTCAGGATCCCAAAATAAATAGGTAGCCATTCTAGGCAGTTCATTAAGAGAATGGCTACCTTGTCCCCTTTTTTGATTCCTCTCTTCAGGAGCAGGTTAGCCAGTCGATTTGCCTTTTCATCAAAAACACGCCAAGTCATATCTCGGCGATATTCCCCCGCCGGATTGTTTTCAATCAGTTTATACTCCAACCAAGTAATATGATGTTCCTCCTGAAGCGCCATATTAATCTCGGTCAAACATTTTTCCTGCCCGTACATTTCCGCATTACGTGCCAGTATATCTGTGATAAGCATCCTATAAGTCCTCCTGTTCTTTCAGCCAACAAAAATTATTATATTATTTAAAAATTAAGAAGCATTTTTTAGTATAGCAAAGTACTATCCTAACATTATAAAACGAGACAGGAAATTAATCAATGGTTCTTTAAACCATAGTGCATATTATTTCTGTAATACATTGGCAGGTTTTTTTGCATTCTTAAATGTGAATGCTATCAATGCTGAAATAACTAACAATATAGAAGCTACAAAATAGGATGCATTATAGGTTTTAGTTGCATCGAATATGAAAGCTGCCATCATGGGGCCTATTACACCGCCTACTCCCCAACTGGTAAATATAAGCCCATAATTTACACCGAAATGTTTCGCACCATACAAGTCGGAAATTGTGGCGGGAAATACCGAAAAAGCAGCTCCGTAACATATGCCTGCTACCGCTACTCCAATTGCTAACGTAGGAATATTTATAAATTTAGAAAACATAAACATATTTA
>DASRMN010000201.1:0-7979 GCA_035647935.1 Clostridia bacterium
TAATATAGTACTATTGTCGAAACAATAAAAATTGCAGCCAATACTATGAATACAAGGCTTATGTCAATCCTGCCTATCAGTTTAAATACCGGAAGCCCTATCCCACCTGCATATAAGACCCCTAGGCCCATTCCGAACAGTACATTTAAGTTTTGTTTCATAGCTTGTTGCGGGTTAGTCCATGTCAACAACGGTCTGGTTATATCTACTACCATGCCCAGTTGTGTCATCGGAACACTGCCCAAAAGACCGAGTACGGTTATAAGAATAATTATGGATAATTCAAGTTTCATAACAAAAGCTAGGGCAACCAACAAGGCAACCAGCCCCAATACTTGAATTGCAACAGAGGATAAGATTCTCCCTATTATTTGGTCCCTTGTTTTTATGGGCAACACTCTCTGTATCCAAAGGTTTTTGCCTTCCCTTGAGAAAGTTGTGGCACCCACGCTGTTCAGCATCCCCATGACTGTTATAAATCCTATGCCCGCCAAGGCTACAAATTCAGGCTTGGTTTCCAAAAATTTAGCCATGGAATCCATATCTCCCCCTCCACCGGACACGGCAGACATGACCATTATTATAGGTACCATAATCACACCGCCAATTGAGTTAAACAGATATATCGGCGTTTTAAAAAGCATTATTATCTCCTTTTTAGCCAAAGCCAAGTAGGGTTTTGTTTGCCTAATCGAATCCTTAGCGGACAGTCTCCTTCGGGTTTTGCCCTTTGATGCGGAAACCTCGATATTCCCTATCAGTCCGTCGAAAAAAAGGCCCTCGGATAAAAACATCATGGCCATAAAACTCAAAATTCCTACACCCACAAATATTAATAAATAAAGCAGTCCTGTTATATTCAAATAATTTGATAAAGACAAGGATGCCCACATAGATGGCGGAAATCCTAAACCCAAATTTTTGACCAGCAGGTTTGAATCCCTTATCAGGTTTGCCAGAAAATCATCTCCTTGGAGTAAGGCTTTTTGGGCAACGGAATTTATTTTGAGCTGTACATATACTAATAAAACAACAAACAGCACTGCACTTAAAGTTCTGATAAGATCCTTTTTCCTTCCGATGTTTGTATATTTCATAAAAAACATTACCAAAACAGAAGACAAAACCAGTGGTATCACCGGAAGTGTTGCTATCAACAAAAAGGAATATATCCAATAAACAATCCCTTCCCCGCCCCTCATTCCATAAATAAATATAAATGGCAGTATAACGGGCAATGAAGTCAGGTATTCGCTAATCATTAATGTTGCAAATTTTGAACCTAATATATGAGACGGTTTGATAGGCAACGGTACTAATTGGACCAAATCGTTTGAAAAATAATACTTGGACATTACATATAAAATTCCAAATACAAATACCGCTATCTGAGCCATCAAAAAACCGGATAATAAAAACATAGATCTCTGACCTATTTGGCTATATATATCATAAACAGCGCCCAATGATTTCACCAACAAAAAATAACTCGGTAATATCGACAACATGGCCAGACTGAAAACTATAATCTGCCATCTGTTCTTCTTATTTTTGAAATTATATGCTATGGAAGATAAACCGAATGTAACGTTAAAATCCGTTTTAGCTAATGAAATTATTTTTTCCATTATTCCGTCAACTCCAAAAATATATTTTCAAGGGTTTCCCTTTCCTCGGCATGTGACCTGAGCTCCTCCATAGTCCCCATAGCCACTATTTTCCCCTCGTTAATTATAGCTATTCTATCGCAAAATTTCTCCGCTACCTCCAGTATATGGGTTGAAAAAAATATAGTTTTTCCCGCATCGCGCATCTGCCTCATAGTTTCCTTAAGGTTAAAAGAAGACTTCGGATCCAGTCCCACCATAGGCTCGTCCAGTATAAATAATTCAGGTTCGTTTATAAGGGCACCCGTAAGAACCAATTTTTGTTTCATCCCGCGGGAATAGCTCCCTATTATATCACCCATAGCATCCTTTATATTAAACATATCCAGATAATATTCCATCTTTTCTTCTCTTTCATCTTTTGAAATCCCATACATATCCGCTATGAAATTCAAATAGCCCATGCCTTTTAATCTATCGTATATCTCGGGACTGTCAGGCACATAGGAAATCATGGATTTGGCTTTTAAGGGTTCCCCCCATACGTTGACCCCACCTATTGTAATATCCCCGCTGTCTGGTTTCAGTAGGCCCACTATCATCTTTATTGTGGTAGTTTTTCCTGCCCCGTTTGGTCCTAAAAATCCGAATATCTCCCCTGACCTGATATCCAAACTTATATTGTCCACAGCCTTTATCGTTCCTTTGTTATAGGACTTAGATATGTTGTTCAATTGCAACATAATCTTCACCTTGCTTTCTAATTAATATCTGTATTATATAATTATAACCAAATTAGCACAAGAAAAACATTGGTAGTCCCGTGTGTTGACATTTACAGTTGCTAGCTGTAATCTATAATTAAGGTTATCATGAACTTTAATAGATATACCGAAAATTTGTTACAAAATCTGAGAAATAGGATAACAGGCAAAACAAATTTTTGAAGGGAGAGGTATGTTATGTATAAAGATATAGCAATTCATGATATTTTACAGATAAAAAGGCTAAAAGAAAAACTAGCTGAAACCTGTCAGGAAACCTATTACCTTTTTATAACAGGATTCAACACAGGCCTTAAATTGCAGGAACTCCTCAGCCTTACAAAAAAAGATTTAATGGAACTCAAAGGAACCAAAGTGAATGAAATAGTAGAACCGCATTTTTGGGAAGAGATTGAAACCTATATGAAAAAATTTGCAGACGGAGACCTTATCTTCCCCGAACAAAATGCTGAAGCGTCACTCGATAGTGAAAAAATGTGCCTCCTTCTCCATGATACCGCACAGGACATGGGAATTAAAAGCTTTGGAAACGAAACCCTCTCTAAAACCTATGGATATTTTCATTACCAAAAATTCAGGGATATAGAAAGACTGAGGAAAAGATTCGGTCTTGTATCTCCCACCGCAACCCTCCACTATATCGGTTACAGGGATGATAGGTACCTATGTTTTCACTGCAATATCGGCTGTATTTGGAATAAAATGTAGCAACGTTTAATTCAGAACAGTAAAAGGGTTCGGATACACTCTGTTTATTTTTTCATAATGTCTTAGTCCAATTTTCCTTGACTTATACTTTGTTGAATGGTAAATTATATATTATAATCTTATAATAAGCTCTTATGAAGAGTGGTGGAGGGACTGGCCTTATGAAACCCGGCAACCAGCTATTATACGCATGGTGCTAAATCCTGTAGGTATATTAACCTAAGAGATGAGAGGATAGATATCTTGTAAGCAAATAAGCTTCTCCATGCTCTTGGAGCAGCTTTTTTATTTTATAGCCGTTGATTTAAAAACTTAAAAGGAGACTTGATTTAAATGCCGGTAAAAATATCTGATGATCTTCCCGCTACGGAAATTTTAACAAGTGAAAATATTTTTGTTATGACAGAAAGCAGAGCCCTAAGCCAAGACATTCGTTCCCTGAGAATAGGGATTCTGAACCTGATGCCTGAAAAAATCATTACAGAAATTCAGATTCTGAGGCTTCTGGGGAATTCCCCCCTCCAAGTGGATATCGTGTTATTGCATCCTAAAAGTCATAATTCCAAAAATACATCCCAAGAACATTTAACTACTTTTTATACAACCTTTGATAAAATAAAAAATGAAAAATTCGATGGATTTATTATTACAGGAGCACCTGTAGAACATCTGGATTTTGATGAGGTCGATTATTGGGAGGAACTTAAGGAAATCATGGATTGGACCTTGAGCAACGTTACATCTACTTTCCATATTTGCTGGGGAGCGCAAGCGGGGCTATTTCATCATTATAATATTCAAAAATACCCCTTACCCAAGAAGATATTCGGTGTGTTTGAACATACTATAAACAAATTGAATGTGAAACTCCTCAGGGGTTTTGACGATTATTTTTATGTACCCCATTCAAGACATACAGAAGTTAGAAAAGAAGATATCGAAAACGTTTCTAAACTGGAGATCCTATCGGAATCGGAAGAAAGCGGTGTCTATATAATTGCCTCCAGAAATGGAAGACAGTTTTTTGTGACAGGACATTCAGAATATGATCCCCTAACACTGAAAACCGAATATGACAGGGATGTAGCCGCCGGCAGAGAAATCGAAATACCGCAAAACTATTTCCCTGATGACGACCCATCCAAACCCCCTAAAGTCATTTGGAGAGGTCACGCAAATATGTTATTTTCCAACTGGTTAAACTATTATGTCTACCAGGAAACACCTTATGATATTACAAGTATTACCAGTAATTCCAATGGCAGATAAAATAATATATGGTAATATGACAAAAGTTTTGCATATAATGGTGATATGAATTCCAATTGATAACAAGGAGCTGTAGTCCATTATGGACAGGGATACATCAAAAATTGTAAATATCAATAGAATAGTGATTATAACAGTCTTTATGAATATATTTTTGCTAATCATCAAGGTGGTGGCAGGATTGATGGTTAACAGTACTGCCTTGATAGCCGACGGTCTTCACTCCGGTTCCGATGTGATAACATCCTTGGGGGTTATCATAGGTGTAAAAATGGCGCAAAAACCTAGGGATGAGAGACATCATTACGGACATGAAAAAATTGAAACAATGGTTACGTTTTTGCTATCAATAGTATTAATTTATGTGGGCGTGAAAATCGGATATGGCACAATTATAGCTATAATACAAAAAAGGCAGGTGCATTTTACCTATTTTGCCCTGTTTATAGCCTTCGCGTCCATAATTATCAAAGAAATTCAGTATCAAATCACGTTTCGAGTAGGCACAAGAGAGCAAAGCCCGGCGTTGATCGCCGATGCTTGGCATCACCGCTCCGATGCATTTTCCTCAATAGCTTCATTCATCGGAATATTGGGTGCAAAATATAAAATTTATATTTTAGACAGTTTAGCGGGTTTGGTTGTTTCTATAGTTGTAATCAGGGTCGGTATCAAAATCTTTGTGGACTGTTTCCAACAGCTGATAGATATTTCTATATGCACCGAAGAGATGGATAATGTAAAGAATATTATTATCAGCAAAACCGATACCAGAAATATAAGCGATATGCGGACCCGTCGATACGGCACGACGGTTTTTGTTGATATCAGCATATGTGTGGACCCTGACATCAATGTACAAGAAGGACATGAAATAGCCAAAGAAGTAGAAGACATAATCAGGGAAGAAATTGAAAACGCAAAAGATGTAATCGTTCATGTAAACCCTTTTTGTTATAAAGAATGCCATAGAAGGGAATCCGAGGACATCCATCCGGACTGTGAACACTGTAACCGGCATGATAAACAATAAAACCACACCTATTTGCCAAACAGGTTGTGGTATCTATGTAGAATAGTTATCAATCTTTCTAAATTCACGGATTCTTTAGACATGCTCCCGTCAGTCAGGTTTATTACTTTATCGGTTGCCCATTCCATGGCATCCTTAGCCCAAGAGCTTACAGTGCTGTCTATATAAATACCTTCCTTATGTTCCACTTCCAAAAACATTAATATGCCTTCAGAGATGCCTATCGCCGCTTTATCCAGAAAATTTTGGTCTCTCAATAATTTTTCTTCTTTTGGATTGTTGATAAATGCCACTTCCACCAACACGGCAGGCATTTCAGTATTTTTCAATACAAAAAAATCCTTATGTTTTACTCCCCTGTCTGCCAGATTTATCTCATTTACAAGGGATCTTTGTATGACACTTGCCAATTTTATGCCCGTGTCGGAATTCGGAAAAGCAAAGGTTTCAGTACCCGTAGCAGCGGGATTAGAAGCGCTGTTGGCATGAATACTTATAAAGTAATCCACCCTATCGTTATTTGCCATTTTAACTCTATCAGCTAATTCAACTCTGCTATCGTTCTGCCTAGTCAGTATGGTACTGATTCCATGCCTTCGCAGGATTTGTCCTATATTGGTAGCAATATTAAGATTTATATCTTTTTCCCTTAGACCCGTAGGCCCTGTGGCTCCGGGATCACTACCACCATGTCCCGGATCTATACATATTTTCATTATACTCCTTCTTTCTTCGCGATTTTTGCCTGAATTTTTGTTCCTTAAGGTACGCTAAATATATGGATTCACGTTTCTTTTCCCTCCCTTTTTTTAATTTTATAATAGTTTCATAAAATTCTTCCCGCGTGGGAAACTCATTCCTGCCTATTGTTATATCCCCCTTTTCGTTGTCTTAAGACAAACAGAATAGATCCGGTTTGCAAGGGACCTGTACTTAATCTACAGATGTACTTGTTTAAATAACTTTATTCTGCTCATGGGATTTTTGTTTTTTATCGTATGCTTGAATGCGTCTATATACCCCACTATCTGTTAGAAAAAATGTCAAACCTATCTTCCTGAAGCTCATTCCTTCTTCCTCGTGTAACCTCTTCATCTCTATAGTCTCTATTTCCCTCAGTTCATCTAAGGTAATATCCATAAGCCCGTATTTTATAAAAATATGTTCCGGTAAACATTCCTTATCTGCAAATATGGCTTCATATAATGCGTAAAAATTTTTAGCCAGTGGATCCAATACCCCTCCCCCTTACCTTTGTTTGTGGTTTATTTTGGATAATAATTCTGTTTGTTGTACACGTTTATATAATACACCATGCTTTTTTGTTATTCAATGAATTTAGAAAATATTTACTACAAATAATTGTATACAATAACTACAGGATGTGGTATTATTCTATTAGTAGAATAATTAAGAATGTATCACACCCAAAAAACTAACGGGGGGAGATTGCAAAATGTTACGTATAAAACAATTGCGACAGGAAAAAGGCCTGAAACAAGACGAATTGGCAAAAGAATTCGGTATAGCACAACAAACCATAAGCAACTATGAAAAAGGAATACGTGAACCCGATATTACCACATTAAAAAACATGGCGGATTTTTTTGATGTATCTTTAGATTACCTTTTGGGAAAAACGGATATCAGAACACCTATAGAAACATTAGCCCTCAGCAGGTCCGATGGGTATGAAAACGGTTTGCCTGAAGAAGCAATGAAGGACATTGAACTTTTTAAAGAATTTATCAGACATAAATATTTGAACAATACTGAACAATAGTTGAACGATAGTTTTTATGACCTAATCCAATTTGCATGACCAAGGGGAGTAAGCAAATTTGTGTTGCAAGACTGCGAACGATGGTTTAACAATGGTTTAATGTAATAACGGCTCCAATTGATAAATTCCAAGGTCTCCAATAAGTTTTTTATGTTTTTGTCTTTCTATACATTTTAAATTCAGGTAGCGTATCTATGTATTAAGTTTATTTATCATGGTCAAAAACAATTGTTTAACAACTGTTCAACTATTGTTCAACCATTGTTCCGGCTATTGTTAACAAGGGGGTTTTATGAAACTTAAAATGTTGTTTAATCTAATAGAAAAAGAGAATATTATTGTTGAATATGTTGACTTCTCACCCACCATACAGGGCATCTACTACAAGGAGGACGGGTGCCCACCCACAATAGGTATCAATGAAAATATTGTGTCAGACAGAAAATTGTTTACTTGCGTACTTGCGGAGGAATTGGGCCACCATTTCACTTCCATAGGCAATTCTTCCGCGGAATGTTATAGCTTTGCTGATAAAATAAATTTAAACAAAACAGAACTTACTGCCTTAAAATGGGCTACAAAATATCTGATCCCCATGGATGAAATCATAGGTGCTATGCAAAAGGGAACCAAAAATATGGAGGAACTTTCAGACCTTTTAGGTGTAACCAGTGAATTTTTGTTGGAAAGGTTCAGGTTTATAGCCAAGGAACAAACATATGTTAAGGTACAGAACAATTTATTTATTATTCTTGCACATTTGCCGAATGTCTATTTATTCAAAGGATTTTATG
>DASRMN010000202.1:0-4648 GCA_035647935.1 Clostridia bacterium
GAAATATGTATAAAGATATTGATAATTTAGGGATTACCTACTTACCTACGGAAACCGTATTCAGGGTATGGGCACCCACCAGAAATAAAATAAAGATTCTAATATATGAGAATTGGCAGGAAAAGAGTGGGAAAGTATTTAAAATGGACAAAAAGTGTGATGGTGTTCATCAGTGCACAATAAAAGGGGATTTGAAGGGGAAATATTATACTTATTTAGTGGAATCATCATATGAAGTTACGGATCCTTATTCCGTAGCTTCTTCTTTAAACAGTAAAAGAAGTGCGATTATAGATTTAAAAGAGACTGATCCCGAGGGCTGGGAAGGCCATAAAATCCCTCCGGCAAGATGGAAATGCGAGGAGATAATATACGAACTTCACGTGAAGGATTTTACCGTTCATCCCAGCAGCGGGGTAAAGCACAGGGGGAAATATTTGGGATTATGTGAAGAAGGCACGGATTACAACGGGTTGCCCACGGGCCTCGATCATTTAAAGGAATTGGGAATTACCTGCGTACACCTGATGCCCGTCTATGATTTTTTGACGGTTAAAGAAAATAAAAGATATTTTTATTACGATCATAATTATAACTGGGGATATGATCCGGGGCTGTATAATGTCCCGGAAGGTTCGTATGCGACAGAACCCGAAGACCCTAAGAATAGGATATTGGAATTAAAAACATTGATAATGAAATTGCACGAAGCAGGTATTAAGGTAATAATGGACATGGTCTATAATCATACTTACTTGATCGAAGATTCCAACTTTAACATCCTATATCCGAATTATTATTATAGGTTGAATAAAGACAAGAGTTTTTCGAACGGTTCGGGTTGCGGCAATGAATTAGCAACGGAGAAACCCATGGTCGGAAAGTTTATTTTGGATTCTATAAAGTTTTGGTTGGAAGAATATAAGGTGGACGGATTCAGATTTGATCTGATGGCACTCATAGACAGGAATACCATGGCGGAAATTGTGACATATCTCAAAAGTGCTAAAAAAGACATAATAATATATGGGGAGCCTTGGTCTGCGGCTCCCTCGGTGCTGCCCTATGACAAAATGAGCGGGAAGGGTATACAGGATGAATTGGATATCGCCGTATTTAATGATAATTACAGGGATGCCGTAAAGGGGGACGGTGACGGATACGGCAAGGGTTTCAGTCAGGGCAGTATGAAGTATAAGATCGATACGGAGATAGGAATTACCGGGGGATTTTATGGTTTTCCTCACAGGTCTATAAATTATATAAATTCCCATGATAATTTGATACTGTATGATAAAATGAAAAAGGTGTTTCGGCTCAGCCCCGAAAGTGAAATCGTGATGTATAATAAATTCGCTCTGAGCATTTTATTTACATCTCAGGGCATACCGTTTATACATGCGGGCAATGAATTTTTGAGAACTAAATATCTAAACGGCAATAGCTACGGATCATCGACCTCTATAAATCAAATAGATTGGAGTTTAAAAGACAGAAATATTGATTTTTATAATTATGTAAAAGATCTGATCAAAATCAGAAAAACCTATAAGGAATTTACTATGGCAAATCCCGCAGAGATCAAAAGGAAGATCAAATTTTTAGATATGGGATTAAAATTCAATCTTATAGCATATACAATCAACAGAAAAATCACCTGTGAGAGCCTGTTGGTGATTCATAACGGCAATGACCATGAGGTTACCATGCAAATTTCCGATCTGATATCGCATTTGGATTACTGGTATAATATCAAACCGAAGAGCATAGTTTTAACCGAAATATTTAACAATGACGGTATTGTTCAGCATAAGCAGGACCTGAAAGACCCCAATGAAATTTATATATCGGAGTACAGCACCTATATATATGAAGTAAGAGTAGATGGAGATGTATACTGTATAATATAGTGGGCTGCAGGATGCGGGCAATAAGACACGCAAGACACAAGACACGGGACGTTTCAAAGCTGCTGCAAGACACGGGGACGTTTCGGTTGTCTTTTCATTGCTAACATGTTATATTTAAATTGGGGGTGATATTATGGCAAGACAAGCGAGAAAAAGAAGCAGCACAGGAATTTATCATGTTATGTTAAGAGGAATAGATAAAAGGGATATTTTTTTAGATGATGAAGATAGAAAACGGTTTATTGAAGGGATTATAAAAGCCAAAGAATGTGGGGGATTTAAAATATATGGATATTGTTTAATGGATAATCATGTGCATATATTAATAGAAGAGGATGAAGAAATAGGAACAATCATTAAACGTATAACAGTAGGGTATGTTGGATGGCATAATAATAAATATGAAAGAACAGGACATTTATTTCAAAATAGATATAAAAGCGAACCTGTTGAAACAGAAAACTATTTAATAACAGTGTTAAGATATATTCACCAAAATCCTCTTAAGGCAAAAATGGTAGCAAAGCTAGGCGATTATAATTGGAGTAGCTATAACCAATATTTGTCAATATATCAAGGAGGGAGCTCTTTTGTTGATGGAGATTTAATCAAATCCTATTTTAAAACAACAGAAGATTTTAATACTTATATGAATGCACAAAATAATGATGTGTGCTTAGAATATAGTCCTGTTAAAAAATATAATGATGATACCTTTAAAAAGGTGATTTATAAAAAATATAATATAGATAATTTAAGCGAATTACCGATTAAAGAAAGGAATCGAATAATAAAAAATATTTATAGCGAAGCCAACATAAGTATACGGCAATTAGGCAGGGTATTAGGGATTGGGAAAACTGTTGTAGAAAACGCAATTAAACAAGACAGATGAAACGTCCCCGTGTCTTGGGAAAACTGTTGTAGAAAACACAATTAAACAAGACAGATGAAACGTCAGAGTGTGCGAAAAATCCAATAATTGGTTAACATAATTCTAACAATATATGTTATAATCCACCTGATAAAACTAATAATAAAATCAAAAGGAATGGTGGAAATATGAGATATATAGAAGGAATACACAGAAAAAGTAAAATTATTTTACCGGAATATATAGATGATTATATTACGGAGGATAACCCTGTTAGAATAATAGATGCATTTGTTGAATCATTAAATTTGATTCTGCTAGGATTTACAAACGCAATACCCGAGAATAGGGGCAGACCCGGATATAATCCTGCGGATCTTTTAAAATTATACATTTATGGCTATATGAATAAAATAACATCATCACGAAATTTAGAAAAGGCTACACAAACAAACATAGAAGTAATGTGGTTATTAAGAAGACTAACCCCCGACTATCGAACAATATCTGATTTCAGAAAAGATAACAAAGAAGCCATAAACCTGGTATTTAAGGAATTTACACTTCTATGTAAAGAATGGGATTTATTTGGCCAAGAAATAATAGCAGTTGATGGTTCTAAATTTAGGGCTTCCAATTCTAAAAAAAATAATTTTAATTCCAAAAACTTAGACCGTAAAATCAAGTATCTAGATGAAAAAATTGAAAAACACATGACAGAAATAGAAGATAATGATGATAAGGAATCCCCTGACCGCAAACTGACCAAAGAAGAAGTCGAAGAAAAAATTGAAGTGCTTAAAGAACGAAAAGAAAAATATGAGGGATATAAAGAAAAAATAGCAGAAGGCGATATAACAGAAATATCCACAACAGACCCGGATTCCAGATTAATGGCTACAAATAATAATGGATTAGATGTATGTTATAACGTCCAAACTGTAGTAGACAGCAAACATAAATTAGTAGTAGATATTGATGTTACAAATAATCCAACAGACCATGGAATGTTAAGCAAGATGGCCGTAAGTGCAAAAGAAATATTCGATGTAGAAGAACTTCAGACTTTGGCAGACAAAGGATATTATAATGCAAAAGATTTGAAAATATGCGAAGAGGAAGATATTATTGTATATGCTGCAAAACAAACATTTGCAAATTCTACAGGTGAAAAAGAATTTTATCTGGATAAATTTAAATACGATAAAGAAGAAGATGTCTATATATGCCCCCAAGGAGAAACACTCTATTGTAGCAGACAGAAACCTATAGATGAAAACACGAAAAATATAGCGTATAAGAATTACGAGGCTTGTAGTGAATGTGAATTTAAAGATAAATGTACAAAAAACGAGAAGGGAAGAGTAATAAAAAGACCTGTAGATCAGGATTGCCTGGACAGAGTTGACGAAAGAACCTCGGAAAACACGGAACTATATAGGCAAAGGCAGATGATTGTAGAACATCCATTCGGAACAATAAAAAGAGGGTTTGGAATTACGTATTTTCTGACAAGAGGATTGGGGTCAGTAAAGGCGGAGGTCTCTTTGGCTTTTTTAGCCTATAATATGAAAAGAGTAACAAACATATTAGGAATAAAAGAAATAATGAGGAGACTAACAGGCAAAACCTCACCTGTTAATCAATATTTTCTATACATATTGCATTATTTGGTAATGTTGGGATATTTGCAACATAAAAGCCATAATTATAATTTTGGTATGGTTATCCATTTTAGCACAGTCTGACGATACTGCAGGCGCTAAAGCAGAGGCTCAAGGAAGTAAAGCTGGAAATCCATCCGGATAAGACACACATAATATACTGTAAGGATGACAATCGCAGAGGAGATTATCCCAACAAT
>DASRMN010000203.1:0-4592 GCA_035647935.1 Clostridia bacterium
CCTTTATATTTATTTAGCTAAACCGAAAATTTTTCTTAATTTACTCATAAACCCTTCTTCACTTTCCATATTTATAAAAGGAACATTTTCACCGGTAATTCTTCTGGTTATATTTTTGAATGCTCGTCCCGCCAATGTAGCTTGATTTGTGACTACTACTTCCCCCCTGTTAGCGGAAATTACTATTGCTTCATCGTCAGGCACTACACCCAACAAATCAATAGCCAGGATATCAATCATATCATCAATATTCATCATATCCCCCCTCTTAACCATATCAATTCTAATACGGTTAATAATCAAAACAGGGTTGCCTATTTCAGATGCTTCCAATAATCCTATGATCCTATCTGCGTCCCTTACCGCCGATATTTCCGGTGTTGTTACAACGATGGCGCGATCTGCCCCCGCAATTGCATTTTTAAATCCTTGTTCTATACCTGCAGGACAATCAATTAGGACATAGTCAAAATTCTCCTTAAGTTCTAATGTGAGTTTCTGCATTTGCTCTATGCTTACTGCACTTTTGTCCTTGGTTTGGGCCGCCGGCAACAGATATAGTTCATCATATCTTTTATCCTTTATTAAACCTTGTTTCAGTCTACAGACTTTTTTAACCACATCGACAATGTCATAAACAATCCTGTTTTCCAACCCCATTACAACATCTAAATTTCTAAGGCCGATATCGGCGTCCACCACAACAACCTTATAATCCAGTTCGGCCAACCCGGTTCCTATGTTGGCTGTAGCCGTTGTTTTGCCGACCCCCCCTTTTCCGGACGTTATTACAATAACTTCTCCCATAATCCTTCCCCCCATCTTATGTATGCCCTAAGAATTTTACCGCTAATTTAAAACCTATTTCTTGTTCAGGTATGGCTCAATATACACCATGTTATTTTTTACCCTTGCTAATTCCGGAACCTTCGGTTTTTCATAATGGCCGTCAGGCGCTCTGGCTATAATGTCCGAAATTCTCAATTGTGTAGGATCCAGGTAAAATGCAGCAACGCAAGCGTCTCTGTTACCATTTGAACCCGCATGTGCAACTCCACGTAGATTGCCCATGACAATAATATTACCATATGCTGTTATTTGTGCTCCCGGATTAACATCACCTAAAATAACTATATTTCCGGCGTAATCTATATTTTGCCCCGATCTCATGGTGCCCTGTACAAATTTTGTTTTGCCCTCTATTATTCCCGTAAACATAGTTTCCATTTTCGGCTTGTCGGGGTCATTTTTCTTTCCCTGATTTAAAATACATATTTCATACCTTGCCACCATAAGTTCCTCCAGTTCCTCTTTTTGTTCAGTGGTCAAGGTATCACAATGTATATCAAAAATTTTAGCCCCCTTAAAAAAATATCTTGTCTTATCAATTTTACTGGTTAGCTGTTGTTTTATGACTTCAAAATCATATTTGGGCTTAATATAAATTAAAATTCCATTTTTAGTACCTCTAAATTCTATTATGTTTTCTCGAACCATGGTACTCCCTCCAGCAACATATTGCCCATATTAACAAATTCTCCACAAATTATTTAATTCCTGCTTTACATATCGAAAAACCGATAGACATTAATGCCTATTTTTCCGGATAAATTTACATCGACCAAGACCCGGTTAACCGAGTCTTAATCTTTATGGCAGTAATCTGTTGTTTACACTAAAATCCCCATTATCACTTGTTTCATTTAGACCCATATATTCAGCTACAATCTCTCTAAATATAGGGGCTCCGTACCCCCCCGAACCACCTTGTGGAATAAGAATTGCAATCGCAATTTGTGGGTCTTCATAGGGTGCAAAACCAACAAACCAAGTAAAACTGTCATAATCCTGCTTAAACTGATCGATATCTTTATCCTTAATTCCGGGATTTATCTGTTTTATAGCTTCCCTCATAACAAAAGCATCATCCATATATTTTGTACTGTTTTTATTTTTGTTTTTTAACTGTAACATTTTTTCTTCCACCTGCTTTAATGAAACTCCAAATCTTGATAGATGTTCTTTTAAATATTTTATCTCATCTATCGGGGGAATTTTACCGGATTTTTGTGCCGTGCCCGTTTTGACCGCGACATTTACAGGCAGATTGTTGAAAGTCAGTCTGGTTGATCCTATTGTCGCAACCTGATGCATACCAATCTTTATTTGATCTAAATTATCGTAATTTTTTAGTTCGATCTTTTCTATTAACTCTGTCGGACATTCCTTAATTTGTCCGTCCTCAATCGATTTGAATTTGTTGACAACACTGGCATTATATTTATATCCTCCATTAGCCAGAATTGCCATAAAATTTGCCATCTGAATTGGTGTATATGCATGTTCGCCCTGACCAATAGCAAAATTCATGGTGTCGGCTACACTCCACTTAGCTTGATTAAAATAGTCGTATTTAGCCGCGTCTGTATATATGCCCGCCTTTTCCTTTTTAACTCCCAACTCTATCATACGTTTTTCAATAGTTGCCCTGGGAGGATTTTCTTCTGCCCAACTTACAATTTCATCTATTATACTTTTTAGATTTTCTGTGTTTGGTTTAATTTTTTCCGAATTCAAGTCTTCTACATCCATTTGCCTGTTTAAATAATTACTCAACATGGCTTTAACTGTTGCCAATTTTCTTTCCAGACTTGGGACACCGCCCGATCTTTCCCTCGGGATATCTATTTCTATACCTGTACGATCGTTCAATCCAAATTTTTTAGCATAATCTATCAATATTTCCGGGGTCATATTAATTGGAAGAGGTCTCCCTGCTCCATAATCGTACCCGTTAGCTATAGAGTAAAAATAATAGTTGTTAGAATCTCTGATGGCTTCAATTAAATTTTGGTAACCCATAGTCCTGCGACTTTGGTTCCATAACCAGTTACCAAACGGATGCCCCCCAACCCTGATAAAGCCCTTATCCAGAATTCTATAATTTGGATCGAGCCCTTGCTCCAAAGCGGTAATAGCAACGAGCATTTTAAAGGTGGATCCGGGCTGTACAGCCGTACTCAGCGCCATATTCATCAAGGGCCTAGGTGATAACATATCCCTCTCGTTTTCCGGCATCAGACTTTGCCAATCCAATGAACTTATTCCGGTAGCAAAAAGATTGGGATCATATGCAGGGTAACTGACTGATGCTAAAATATTTCCATTTTTAACGTCCATCACTGCAACAGCACCTGATTTTGCATTTGATTTTATCCCATCGGTACCCAGAAAGGTATTTTCCCCCCACCTGGTTTCATAGGTCCCCCCGGTTTGGATAGCTTCCAAAACATCTTCCAATACTTCCTCTGTCTTCTTTTGCAAATTTGCATCTATTGTCAGATACAAAGTCCCTCCGGGGATTGGTTCCTTTCTTTCTAAAACTTCCACCAATCTGCCGGTGGAATCTGCAATTACTTTCTGGTATCCGTCTGTCCCTTTCAGTGTTTCTTCAAATTTATGTTCAAGTCCTGTTTTGCCTATGATATCACTGGGCAAATACTTTAACTCCTTGATATATTTATCTATTTCATGTTGCTGAGCAATTTTGCCCAAATTCCCCAGTAAATGAGCGGCCAGTTTCCCTTCCGGGTAATACCTGACCGGTTCAACTACTATACTTATTCCCGGTAACTCCAGAGCATTTTCTTCTATCGCGGCTACAGATCGCGGTGAGACATCCTGCGCTATTTTTACGGGGTTATATTGCAAGTAACCACTGCTTCTTATTTTTTGGCGTACTACCATTACTTTTCTGGCATCCTCAAAAGAATAATTTTCGGGAATTTCATAACTCCCCCTGATTTTATTGAATACATCTATAGCTTCTACATCATACTCTTTGAACCCATAGCTTTTCAGCCAGTCCTCTTTTTTCAAAATATCAGTATATCTCCATCTGGTATCTTCCTTTATGGATATGGGTACAGTTAAACCCGGCACCTTCAACAGTTCAAGTTGTGCCTCCACAGGGTCTTCTATATTTATATCATACCTTTCCTTTAGAATTTCAAAAGCTTCCTGGCCATCCTTAACCCCCGTCAACCCATAGGTTTCTTTCCAGTTAGCCAAGTCTATATCATGGGCGAAAGCATACTCGCCGGTTTCTGTTAATATAATCGGAAATTCGTCCGTATATTTATCACCGTTTTGCTCCAATATATTTATTAATTTTAATGCTACCGCGTTTATTTTCCCACTGTCTATCTCATTTCTCATGATCTGTACGGTAAAACTGGGACGACTGCCGGCCAATAATCTGCCATATCTGTCTCTTATTTCACCTCTTGGAGCGCTTAAGGGAATGTTTTTAAAAATCCGATTCTCGGCCTGTTCCCGATAATTTTGCCCCTCCACTATCATTAAAGCTGCCAACCTCAAAACTATAGCAACAATAATTATGGCAAATATTAAAAAGACTACATTATATCTATCCTCAAGTTTTTTAAGCAACAATTGCATCACCCCAATTAATATCCCTTTTTCATCAGGCCTGATTTAAATAGCTTCGATACATAATAATAAACAACAAGAGAAACAACGGAATTATATATTACCTCAATTACCAACACTTTTTTTATTATGCTTAACAG
>DASRMN010000204.1:0-11308 GCA_035647935.1 Clostridia bacterium
GTTTATAAAGTGATGAGGGGAAACAGTAAACATACAGCCTATTAAGAGAATCGGTGGTTGGTGAAAACCGATAAGGCGGTCTGTTGAATCCGTCCCTGAGCGATCTGCTGAAAACAGCCGATTAGGCAGAAACGGGTGGCATTCGTTATAATGCTTTAAGGTGGATTAGTGAAACTAATCAACTAGGGTGGCAACGCGGATTAAAGTCTTTCGTCCCTTTTATTTTGGGGGGAGAAGGGCTTTTATTTATTTGTATGAGCAAAAAAGATGGACAGGTCTAATGTAGGTTTAGGTGTTTCAGGTCATAAATTTATGAAGGAGGCATAGCGCAATGCTAGACATAAAAAGAATCAGAGCCAACTTAGATGAGGTAAAAACAGCTATGGCTAAAAGAGGAGAAGAGGACTTCAGCTTGGATGAAGTTGTTGAACTGGATAAAAAAAGGAGAACCTTTCTCCAAGAAGTAGAGCAAATGAAAAACGAACAAAACACAGTATCCAAAGAAATTCCCAAATTAAAAAAAGAAGGAAAAGATGTTTCAAAAATAATGATAAAAATGAGGGACCTGTCAACGACAATAAAAAGCTTGGATGAACAAATAAAAGAAGTAGAAGACAGGCTGGAATATGTGTTGCTCAGAATACCCAACGTGCCTCACCCGGATGTACCACAGGGAGATACAGAGGAATGTAATGTAGAAATGAGAAAGTGGTCAAAGCCCACGGAATTTGATTTTGAACCAAAACCACATTGGGATATAGCTACAGATTTAGATATTATCAATTTTGAAACCGCATCTAAAATAACAGGAGCGAGATTTGCTTTATATAAGGGGTTGGGTGCAAGACTGGAAAGGACATTAATTAATTTTATGCTGGATTTGCACACTGAAAAACATGGGTATACGGAGATATTACCTCCATTTATGGTAAATAGAAACAGTATGATAGGTACCGGACAGTTACCTAAATTTGAAGAGGATGCGTTTAAAATACCACAGAAAGATTATTTTTTGGTGCCCACAGCCGAGGTACCTGTTACCAATATTCATAGGGATGATATTATTCCGGAAGAAGATTTGCCACTCAGTTATGTGGCATATACTCCATGTTTTCGCTCCGAAGCCGGAGCTGCCGGAAGGGATACCAGAGGACTGATAAGGCAGCATCAATTTAACAAAGTGGAGCTTGTTAAATTTGTTAAACCCGAGGATTCGTATGACGAACTTGAAAAGTTGACAAATGATGCGGAAAGGGTGCTGGAAATATTGAAACTGCCGTACAGGATAGTAAAGATATGCACCTGGGATTTAGGTTTTACCGCAGCATTTAAATATGATCTGGAAGTATGGATGCCGAGTTATAACGGATATGTTGAAATTTCATCTTGCAGTAATTTCGAAGATTTTCAAGCAAGGAGGGCAAATATCAGATACAGGCCAAAAGAAAAAGGCAAAGTGAGGTTTGTTCATACACTCAACGGATCAGGACTTGCGGTAGGCAGAACTGTTGCTGCTGTATTGGAAAATTATCAGGATAAGGAAGGTAATGTTATTATTCCTGAGGCATTAAGGGACTATATGGGAGGAGTAGACATTATCAGTAAACGGCAAAAGTAATTGTTTTAGGATGCCGGTCAGGGTGATCGGTGGTCAGTGGGGCCGGTGGTCAGTGGTCACAGGAACCTGTCCCCACAGACTACCCACTGATTCCCATCCCAAATTTTTAACAATTGATATTTAGTCAAAAACATGTTAGAATTATTCTTGTACGAACAAAAACCTTTTATCATGCACCTGTAGCTCAGTAGGATAGAGCAACGGTTTCCTAAACCGTGTGCCGGGGGTTCAAATCCTCCCAGGTGCACCATGTGTTGTATAATTGTTTTCGGGTGGGGGAAAAATTATGAAAGATAAGACATTCGAATTAATAGAAAAAATGTATAGTGAATTCAGTAAAAGATTTGATGATATAGACAAAAGGTTTGAAGGCATAGATAAAAGATTTGAAGGCATAGATAAAAGATTTGATAGGCTCGAAGAGGAAGTCAGAAAAACAAATGCTGTAATAGAACATGACATTATGCCTAAAATTACGGTATTATTCGATGGGCACAAACAGCATACTGCTCAATTGGAAAGAATAGAAATGGCGGTATCGGAGCACGAAGAACTTATTATAAGAAAAATTAAATGAAATTACGTGTTTTTGAAAATATAAATTTTTGGATGTGCTGAATATAATGTTAGGGCCAACAAAAGCGGATAAAAAATTTATGACTATGGCTATAGAGGAGGCAAAAAAAGCCCTCGGCAAAAAAGAAGTGCCTATAGGAGCCGTTATAATTAGGGATAATGAAATAGTAGCAAAAGCGCATAATTTAAAGGAAACTTCTAAAAATGCTGTATGCCATGCAGAGATACTCGCTATCAGGGATGCATGCGGTGTTTTAGGGGGATGGAGATTGACAAACTGCACCATATATGTTACAATAGAACCCTGTCCCATGTGTGCGGGAGCCATTTTACAGAGTAGGATTAAAAAGGTTGTAATAGGTGCAATGGATGCTAAATCCGGTGCATGCGGATCTGTGATAAATCTTTTGAACAATCCCGAATTTAACCATCAAACAGAAATAGAAACAGGAGTATTGGAAGAGGAATGTTCCCAATTGATAGGGGATTTTTTTAAGTCCCTGAGGGAAAAATAAAGGGCGAGAATAAAAAGAGTTCCATTAATATCGAATGTTTTATTTACACCGAATTGGGAATATGGACAACTGAAACGTGGAGAGATGACCGAGCTGGCTAAGGGACATGCCTGGAAAGCGTGTAAGGCCGAAAGGCCCCGTGGGTTCGAATCCCATTCTCTCCGCCATTAGAAAGTTTAAGGTTTGCCGTGCTAGACGGGGAGGCAGCGGTGCCCTATAACCTGCAATCCGCTATAGCAGGGTTGAATTCCCCTTGGAGGCTTTGTGCTTTGCGGGGCCGGCTCAGATAAGTGGTGATGAGGATTGGGTCCTGCGCAACGAAAAGTTATGAAGTCCGTCAGGTCCGGAAGGAAGCAGCGGTAAGTGACCCCTTTCGTGTGCCGTAGGAGTGCCTAATTTGAACTAACTATTTGGGTAACGCCCGTGAAGGCAGGTCGAACTGGGGTGCACGGCTCTTAAAAATAAAACAGATATTATATAAACCATGGATATTTCCGTGGTTTTTATTTTGAGGAGATATTTAATTTATTGATAAATAAATTTTACTCTGTTATAATTTTAAGAAAATGGTGGGGGGAGCTAAAGATGAAATATATTGAAAATTATTCAACAACTCCGCAGTATAATCTGGCGTTTGAGGAATATGTTTTTAGAAATTCAGATTTGGAGGAGGGGGGTTATGTTTTATTATGGATAAGTAAACCCTCAATAATTGTAGGAAAAAACCAAAATACTATTGAAGAGATTAATATGGAATATGTCAAAGAAAATAACATTCAAGTTGTTCGCAGAGTTACAGGCGGTGGGGCAGTTTACCATGACATGGGAAATTTAAACTTTACTTTTGTTATAAAAGCGGAATCATTGGGGCAAATAGATTTCAAGGCTTATACTATCCCTGTTTTGAAAGCATTAGAAAGGCTGGGGATACCATGTGAATTATCGGGAAGGAACGATATTACCATTGACGGAAAGAAGTTTTCAGGTGTAGCGCAGAGTATAGTAAGAGGGAGAGTATTAAACCACGGAACCCTTCTTTTTGATTCTCAACTGGATATTCTGTCAAAAGCGTTGAAGGTCAAGAGGGATAAAATAGAATCAAAAGGTATAAAATCTGTATCAAGCAGGGTTACCAATATTAAACCCTATGTAAAAGAAGATATTGATATATTTGAATTCAGGGAATTGTTATTGAAAAATATATTTGCATATGAAAACAAACCTATGGAGATTCATGAATTAACTGACGAAGATAAAAAAGCTATACAGAAAATGGTAGACGAAAAATATAATACATGGGAATGGAATTTCGGCAGGTCCCCCAAATTCAACTATAAAGGCTATAAGAGATTTGCCGGGGGTGGGGTAGAAGCAAGGCTCCAAGTGACAAAAGGATTAATAGAAAATTGCAAAATATATGGAGACTTTTTTGGCAAGGAAGATGTGGCGGGACTTGAGGGAAGGCTGAAAGGCGTAAGATATGATGAAACAGAAGTAGAAAAAGCATTGATGGACTTTCCGGTGGATGACTATTTGGGAAGGGTCACCAAGGAAGAATTTTTAATGTGTTTGTTTGACAACTAAACAAAAAATCTGCAGGGGGATGAAGAATTGAAACTTGTTTGTATGGGAGATAGTTTGACTTTTGGATTTAAGATGACAAGAAAAAACAGTTGGCCGCAAATAGTAGAAGAGGGGCTGAAAATAAAGGTCAAAAACAAGGGCATTTGTGGGGACACTACAGGAGGAATGTTGTCTAGGTTCGGGCAGGATGTTATAGATGAAAAGCCTGAATATGTATTGATAATGGGAGGGTCTAACGATTTGGCTTCTCAATTGCCTGAAACCATAATATATTCCAATCTGGCCACTATGGTATATCAAGCGTATCATTATAGAATACAGCCCATAATAGGTGTACCCATGCTTATTATACCTTCTATGGCAAAACAACATCTCAACTTAGCAGGGAATTTAAAAGAAATCAACAAAAAACTGGTATTACTCAGGAATTGGATCTTGTATTTTGGTCATAAACAGCAAACAGAAGTAATAGATTTTTTTAACGGGTTTTATGATCCTGTTAACAAAAAGGGAAAAGAAGACCTGTATATTGACGGTATACATCCTACAATAGAAGGGA
This sequence comes from Clostridia bacterium, assembly GCA_035647935.1. Lineage (GTDB taxonomy): Bacteria > Bacillota > Clostridia > Peptostreptococcales > Natronincolaceae > JAAZJW01. Next base: position 4,853 of record DASRMN010000204.1, read on the forward strand.
ACAAACAAATGGCTCAAAAGGTAATTGAAATTATGGGGAAACATATAACTTGATGTTATGTTCAAATATACAGGATAAGGGGTATTTTTATGGATTATTTCAGTAAAACGGTAAAAGATGTTTTTAAGAATGCTTTGGATTTATTAGGGGAGCCTGAGCGGTTTTCCCAAATTATGAGAATTGTAATAAAAATAGCGCTGATCATAATTATTGCAAGACTTGCTATCAGGCTTATAGATTCAATCATTAACAAATTTGTCGAGAAACAGAAAAAATCAAAATCGAACATAGATTTTATAAGAGTAGACACCATGAAAGGGCTCATGAAAAGCTTAGCTAAATATATTATTTATTTCATAGCATTTACGGCAATTATCAAATTTTTCGGAATAGAGGTCACAGGACTGATAGCAACCGCGGGAATTGGCGGGTTGGCTCTGGGTTTTGGAGCACAGAGCCTTGTGAGGGATATCATAACAGGTTTTTTTATATTGTTTGAAGAACAATTCGGTGTAGGGCATTATGTAGAGGTGGACGGTGTAAGCGGCATAGTGGAAGAAATGGCTTTGAGGGTGACAAAAATAAGAGATTTTAGCGGGGATCTTCATATCATTCCCAATGGAAAAATCAGCATGGTGACCAATAAAAGTGCGGGAAAAATGAGGGCTTTGGTGGAAATGTCCATTGCCTATGAGGAGAATATTGATGATGCCATAAATGTGCTTAAGAAGGCCGGTAAAAAATTAAAATCAGAGAATGATAAGATATTGGAAGGCCCGACTGTATTGGGAGTATCAAATTTGGAAAGATCCGGCGTTACAATTCAGATTATAGCAAAAACTATACCTATGGAACAATGGGCTGTGGAACGTTCAATGAGAAAAACATTTAAGGAAGCTCTGGATGATGCGGGTATAGGAATTCCTTATGAAAAGAATGTGGTTATACGACAGAAAAACAATAAATAGAGGTGATTTTAATGCCTATGAAGTTGGAAGTGGGGGATATTGTCGATTTAAAAAAACAACATCCTTGCGGAAATAAGAGATTTGAAATCCTGAGAACGGGAGCCGACTTTAGAATAAAATGTCTGGGTTGCGAAAAACAAATTTGGCTTCCAAGGCCCGTACTTGAGAAAAGAATAAGAAAGGTAACGAAAAGGGAAGATAACCAGTCCTAAAACAATAAATTGAGAGTGATCATATGATCACTCTCTCCTTCTTTATCCATGAAATTGTTATCCATGAAATTATCCATGAAATTTGCAAATAATACTATCAAATGATATAATATTTCGGTACGGAAGAATCATTTCTCTGCCCTGTGAAAAATGGGGCCGTTAAGTCCAGAGGGAGGTGTTAAAATGAACAAATACGAACTGGTGTTTATCCTGAAACCAAATATTGAGGAAGAAAAAAGGACTCAATTGCTAGAAAAACTCAGGGGTATAATTGAAACCGAAGGGGCAATCGAAAATGTCGACGAATGGGGCAACAGAAGACTAGCTTACGAAATCGATAAAATCAATGAGGGATACTATATTTTAGTAAACTTCAACTCCGGGATAGAAGTTATAAACGAGCTGAACAGGAATTTAGGGATTGCCGATGATGTAATAAGACATTTGATTGTCAGAGTAGGAGAATAATGTTAAAGGTGGGGGAAAAATGAATAGGGTGATTTTAATCGGACGCCTTGCTAGGGATCCGGAACTGCGTTTTACTGCAAACGGAAAGGCTGTGGCTAATTTCAGTTTAGCCGTAAACAGGACTTTTTCCAGGGATGCAGAGGCAGATTTTTTTAACATAGTGGTATGGGGAAAAATTGCGGAAAACTGTGCCAACTATCTTGCGAAAGGTAGACTTGTAGGGCTCGAGGGAAGGATCCAAAACAGGACCTATGAAACACAAGCAGGGGAAAAACGATACATTACTGAGATTGTGGCTGAGAATGTAAAATTTTTGGATTGGGGCAGCAAGGGTAAACAGACCGCTCCCGCCAAAAAAAATGATGATTTTGAATCCGTCGATATAGATATTAACGAATTTCAAGCAATGGACGAAGACGAGGAAATTCCATTTTAGAGACCTTAAAGGATAGGAGGGGAAGAAAGATAGGCGATAATAGAAGAAGACGCAGAACAAGAAGAAAAATTTGTGTTTTTTGTGCTAATAAAACAAAAAGTATTGATTATAAAGATGTGCAACAACTGAGAAAATATGTAACCGAAAGGGGCAAAATTTTGCCGAGAAGAATTTCGGGCAATTGCGCAATTCATCAAAGGGAACTGACAAAAGCGATTAAGAGGTCTAGACATATAGCTCTATTACCATATACCATAGATTAATAGGGTAAAATCAAAATACAATTAAAAACACCCTTTTGTAGATAGGCTAAACAGTTCTATGTATCGAAAGGAGTGTTTTTTATTTTGAAACAATGGTGTGTATAGTAATTCTTTAAAATCCGGGACAAAAAAATGGAGAGGGGATTCCATGATGAGGTTTATGATAATCTGTCCTATAATAACCGTATTATTGGGAAGATACCCTCTGCCCCGGTTGAGCAAAACCTGCGGTCTTTATCTTACATACAATCAATATTATATTGTGGGCTTGGTATACATGATAATATTGATTATATTAGCCTATAGGTTGTTTATGAATAGAATTAGGCTAGGCTGATAAATGTGTTTCGACAAAATGTTTCATGTGGAACATTTTCGGCAATATAACTACAAACACGTTACATACGACACAAGGAGGTGAGTAAAATGAAAAAACCAGCCACGATAAATCTAGGAGCAAATCCTGTTGTTAAAGAAAAAGCTGAAAAAGCCTCACCTTCAATAAATGCTGATTTAATGGGTTTGGAAGAAATCAAAATGAAATTGCAGGAAGGATATGAGGATATAGAAAAGGGAAAAGTGCGGGATGTACATGCTGTTTTTGCTAGGTTCAAGGAGAACAAATTTGTCACCTGATTTTAAACAGTATAATCCCGGGGCTATTTTTTCATTATATGCTTCAAATCATTATTGAAATTACGCTTGTTTATTATTCCACAATATGTAACAATTGTATTATACATAATTATACATAGATACGCATTTTTGCTTATTAAACATACCTTGATGCGCAACATAAGAGTTTTTTATAGGAATTATAAAATAAAATTTATGATAATAGTTTTTTATAGAATATATATGCGGGATTTTTGAAGGTTTAGGGTAAGGATTTCAAAATAGCTACAGGGGGAATAAATTTGGACACCAAAACAATAAAAGATTTAGAAAAAAGGTTATGGGACACAGCAGATGAATTAAGAGCAAACACTGGTCTTAAAGCATCAGAATATTCTACGCCGATACTCGGACTTATATTTTTAAAATTTGCAGACAGTAAATACACAGCCTTCAAAAAAGAAATTGATGATGAATATGAAAAACTTAAAGGCAGCAGGAGGGAAAGAAGAATAGAAGATATAGCAAAGGAGCTATGTGGATTTTACTTACCTAATGAATCAAGATATGATTACCTATTAAATTTAAGCGAAGAAGAGGATATAGCAAATAAAATAAAGGAAGCTATAGAAGGAATAGAAAAACATTCACAAGAATTAGTGGGAATACTGCCTAAAGACAGTTATCACAACTTAAGCAGGGAAGATAATAATAAAATATTGAACAGATTACTTAGAAATTTTAATGATATACCTACTGATATAAAATCCGATATATTTGGAGAAATATATGAATACTTTCTGGGCAATTTTGCTCTGACGGAAGGACAGGGCGGGGGAGAGTTTTTTACACCCAGAACCGTAGTGCAATATATGGTGGAGGTATTAAGGCCAACAGAGGGAAAGATATTGGATCCTGCATGCGGATCCGGCGGAATGTTTGTCCAAACGGCTCATTACATAAAAAGACAAAAAGAAAACGGCGAAAATGACATTAATCTTAGAGCATATGGGGTAGAAAAAACAGGAGAAACGGCGAATCTTGCCAAAATGAACTTATTTCTGAATAACATCAGGGGGGATATTATAGAGGGGAATTCATATTATGTGGATCCTCATAATTCATACGAAAATTTTGATTACGTGATGGCAAATCCACCCTTTAATGTTGATAATGTAGAACTTGATTCGGTAAAAAATCAAAAGAGATTCAAGAAATATGGAATACCGCAAACCAAAGGTAAAAATCCAAGGGTACCCAATGCAAACTATCTCTGGATAAATCAATTTGCTACGGCGTTAAATGAAAACGGAAGAGCAGCACTGGTAATGGCAAATTCCGCATCAGATGCGGGCCACAGTGAAAAAGAGATAAGAAAGGCATTAATAAAAGACGGAATAATATCACAAATGGTGGCACTGCCTTCAAATATGTTTATTACAGTAACCTTACCTGCAACCCTTTGGTTCTTCGATAGAGCGAAGAAAAATAAAGATGAAATATTGTTTATAGATGCCAGAAATATTTTTACTCAAGTAGACAGGGCACTCAGAAAATTTTCGGAAGAACAGATAAAAAACCTGAGTATAATTACCCGATTATATGAAGGAGATAGTGAATCATTCTATAATCTGATAAAAGAGTATGAAAGTAGTAGAGATAGTGCAAAGGTGGAAGATAAAAAGAAATACTATCAAAAACAAATAGACTGGCTAATGGAAAGATTCCCCGAAGGCAAATATGAAGATATAGTAGGACTGTGTAAAGCAGCAAGGCTGGAAGGAGAAGATGGTATAATAGACCAAGACTATTCATTAAATCCCGGACGATATGTTGGAGTAGTTATTGAAGACGATGGGATGACAGCGGAGGAATTTAGGGATGAGTTATTTAATTTAAACGATGAATTTAAGAAATTAAACGAAAAAGCTAGGGAATTGGAAAAGAAGATAGAAAACAATTTGGATAAATTGGTGATTGAATATGAGTAAATGGAGGGAGGTAAGGTTTAAAGACGTAGTTCAATTTAATCCAAGAGTTAAACTGGATAGGAATAAAATGTATCCCCAAATTGGAATATCTGATATTGATGAAAGTAAATTTAATGTATATGAATCTAAATCTTTGAAATATATTGGTCAAAGTTCGAGTAAATTTGAGTCAGGTGATATTTTGTTTTCAAGGATTACACCATGTCTTGAAAATAGAAAAATAGCTAGGGTATTTTTAAAAAATAGTGATAGGGGATTTGGTTCAACGGAATTATTTGTTTTCAGGGGAAAGAAGAATGAAACATTGACCGGGTTCGTGAGTTATCTGGCCCAAACAGATATGATAGTTTTACCTGCCATAAATAGTATGACCGGAGCAAGTGGTAGGCAAAGAGCAGACAAATCTTTTATAGAAAAATTAAAAATCCGAATCCCGGATTTAAAAACCCAAGAAAAAATAGCGGATATTCTTTTAACCTATGACGAACTAATCGAAAATAACAATAGAAGAATAGAAATTCTCGAAAAAACAGCAGAAGAAATATATAAAGAATGGTTTGTAAGAATGAGATTTCCGGGCCATGAAAATACTAGATTTGAAAAAGGAATACCGGAGGGGTGGGAAGAAGTAAAACTTGAAGATATATGCAACTTGGTTAGAGGTATATCCTACTCTACGAAGGAAATTGAAAAAGATTTAGGTACAGCTATGCTAACATTAAAATCAGTAAATGCTTATGGTGGATATAATTATGATGGGTTAAGATTTTATGATGGAAAAATATCTAACAGACATTATATAAAGAAAAATGATTTAATAATGGCTATAACAGACATGACACAAGACAGAAGGGTTATAGGACAGGTTTGCCTGGTGCCTAGACTATATTATGGGGAATTAGTTTTTTCTGCTGATTTAATATTACTTGATGATCTGAAGATAGAAAAATCATATATGTATTCGTTGCTAAGATATGGAGGTATCTCTAGATATATATCCACCTTTTCAAATGGGGCAAATGTATTACATTTGAATCAAAGAACACTAAATAATATAAGATTTTACATAGCACCAGAAAAATTAAGAATTGATTATGACAAAATTCATGTAGATATCCAGGGCAAAATAAACAATCTACAACTTCAAAACCAAAACCTAGCAAAACAACGAGACTTGCTATTACCCAGGCTTATGAACGGAACCGTAGAAGTTAAGTAAAGGGGGGATATTGTGGGAAAAATTTTAACGGAATATATGATAGAAAAGGCCTGTATAGATAGACTGTGTCCCGATAAATATGATTTTATAGATGCGTTTATTGAACCGAATAAGGTTTTTTCGAGGGATAATATTTTAGGGATAGAAAAAGACGGCACAGGCAGGAACAATATTAAGGAGGTAATACTCCCCGATATATTATTTAAAAGTTTAAAAGAAGTGAACCCACAAATTCCGGAGAATATATTAAAAGATATAGTAACAGATTTCAGACAATACATATC
>DASRMN010000205.1:0-9490 GCA_035647935.1 Clostridia bacterium
GACAGCTGATAGGTTCCACAAGGCTTACTTCGTTTGCATACAGTGATCTTCAGCCCAGAACACGGTATAAGTTTGTTGTAAAGGCTGTAGGGGGCTATGGTTCTTCAGAGGCTTCAAGAGAAAGTAACATTGTAAGAACCGGTTCCATAGTAGGCCCCCCCGACGAAGACGGAGGACTGGCAGAGAATACCTCAATGACCAAAACAGGTAACGTTGCTAATATTGTAATAGGTACTAAGGACAAAGGCACAACCCCTGTGATAGTAGATTTGACTAGGGGTAATTTGGCAGGCAGTACGGAGGCAGTAATTTCTATGCCGGCTAATACAATTATGAAAAGCGGGAATAGAAATGTACAAGTTATAGGGAAAGATTTTTCACTCAATTTTAAACCTTCGGTCTTTAATGTAGCTGTTGTAAGGGAGAACAGTAACAAAACCGATGCCGGGGTGAGGTTTATAATTGCACCCGATAGAGGCAATACGCAAATTGTATCCGGGAACGGGTTATCAACTGTATATAATCTGGATGCAACAGCATATGTCGGTAAGGAAAATACAGTTATGGACTATTTGGCCGGTCCGCTCAATTTAATATTGGATTATGATCTACAAAAAGCCAATCTCAGAAAATTAAATTATGCGGGGTTTAGTTATTTTAGTCCCGAAACCAATAGTTGGCAGTCTGTTGGTTCCCTGATTAATACGGCAATTAATTCTGTATCAGGTACTATTAACCGTTTGGGCAGATATGCTGTTGTCGGCAGCAGGAGGTAAAACCATGAAAAAAACATTTATACTGATTTTAATGCTGATTATACTATCCTCTGTTTTTACCTATGGGGATATCAATCAAATACGCAAACAGGGTTTTGTAGAAGGGTATTTGTTAGAGCCGCCGGGCAGTATATTGAGTGTGGAAAGCTATGAAGGAGAATTTTATTATCTCCCCCTCGGTTCCGAAGTTGTTTATGCCATCGATGGACATATTGTTAATGCATCCAACTTCTTGCCGGGGATGGAAGTTTATATCGGTTTGCAAGGTAGTGTTGTTATATCTGTAGAGGGATACTCTACAAGTAATTTGGGTTACATACCTTCGGGAGGTAAAATTAGAACCGGAAGGATTGCAAGTATAAATTATAATCAACTGGTTTTAAAATTGGCTACAGGCGACGAGGAAACCTTCTTTATTACACCCGGAACCGTTACCTTGAAAAACGGGCAACATACAGGGCTTGATACCTTATATGAAGGTGACAGGGTGAAATTATATTTTGATGAGTATGATACTAACATAATAAGTCGCATCAACATCGAAGGCAATTCTATTATAATTAAAGGACTTTATAAGGGGGAATTGAGTGTTGCGGATAAATACTCGGATAAAATTACATTCTCGGATGTTTGTACACTCAATAATGGTGCATTTAAACAGTTTTCATCTTCAATGACCTTACCATATAACGGCAGTTCTCCTTTATATATAGGAGGGTATCCCATGTCCTATAATAATTTAAAGTATTATAATGGTAAAATGGTTTATTTGGCTGTTAAAGACTTTTTCGGTAAAGAGCGGGTTGAAAGAATGGTGGTACAAAATCAGTATGAAAGTACCTATTCGGATAAAATTAAGGATATTAATTGGTTTACGGAAGAACTTGAGCTGGGGAACAACAGAAATATCGGTTTTAATGATGGGACTATAGTTATTAAAAATGGCAGGATAGTGGACAAGTTTGCTCTGAACGCCCAATCTGATGTTTTTGTTGTGGCAGACGGCAGGGGCACAAACTCCGATGCCGATGTTATATATGTTTTAAACGAGGATGTTAACAATTCCAACATCGGCCAGCATTATGTTTATGTCGGTAGGATGGATCAAATAGTTGAAGATAGATTATGGCTAAAGGATTTCTTTTTGCTGGATGAAAATGAGTGGCAATCTTTTAGGGGGGAAAAGGAATTATTTTTTGACAACGATACGGACATTTATGATTTGGATAAGGAAGGAAGAAGGATATCCATAGAAGAGTTTTATAGTGGAATCTATGCAGTAGACGAGGATTCAAAATATGTGAAAGAAAATAATTTGAAAGATTGGCATGCTTATATCTATACTGATGGAGATAGAATAAGTGCTATTATGGCGCAGGAGAACATGGATTCCCTTTTAAAACAAAGGGTGACTAACGGTTTGGTTTCTTCTGTTGTTAATGATAATTTTGTCGGTTGGAAAATCAGGCTTACCAATGCCTGTGATTGGAGCAATGCAAAATCCCAATGGATGGGGAAAAGTGCAGATTTGGATGTATGTTTGGAAAGGGCGCTGTTAGTCAAGGATGGCAGGCAAATAGAGCCCTGTGATTTAAAGTCCGGTGACCGTGTTTATCTGGTCCGGGACGATTACTATGCGAAGGTTCTTATAGTTAAATAACAGTAGAACAATGGTTTAGCAATAGTTTAACAATAGTTTAACGATTGTATTGTAGGGGGGTTGATCGCCTGCTATGAAGGGTAGGGGTGGACGACTCTGTCCACCCGCGGGCAGACAGGGTCGTCTGCCCCTACAGAAAAACAATGTTTTCAAATGTTTTCATTTGTCACGGTATAGCTAATACGTGTAAGCCCGAAGATGGATAGAATAAGCCTGACCCGGGAAGGATCTTTTGCAAAAGGGGGAAACATATTAAAATGAAAAAAATAACCGTAGCAGCATTGATTATAGTTCTAATAACATTACCAATAAACGCATTCGCATCTCCCCCTGAATTTGCGGGCGGAGTAAACAATGAATACGAATACGAAGAGATAGTGTTTATAACAGGAAAACCTGTAAAATTTACAGGAACAGCGAAGATAACGGAAAAGGATAAGGCAGACTCCAAAACGATAAGCTATAAAATAAATTTAACTCCGATAGAAAACTCGGGGAAGGACAAGTTAACCCGTAGTGTTACATATGTTACGGAATACGATGATCATAGTGATAAGGGGCAAACCATAGGGCAGACAAGAGTGAGTAGCTACAGTGAGACCATAGAACTGGATGGTAACAAATTCACTCTGAAGGACTATCAGTTTTCAAAATCGGATGTTATAGATAACAGACCTGCTTCCGATTTTTATTCAGGTAATGTGACAGGCAGAAAGGTTTATGATATTAATAAAAGAGGGAGGACCTCAGAGGGGGAAGTTATCGTAGATATCAGCGGTGGCAATGCAGGCTATGAAAATTTTTGGGGCGCTACGGAAACACAGGTTATTGATTTTGTATATAATGTAGTTTGGAAACTACCCGATGGCAACCAAACCGGGGATGAAGATGAGAATGAAATAATCCCATATAGAAGCTGGCAGGGTACCGTAGGAAGCCAGGTTTCGGACAGCATGACGAAAAAGCTCAAATATAGCGATAATGAAGCTGGTTTATCCAGCTTCGATGGTGGATATATATGTATAACAAATAGCGAAATCGTGTCCAAATATAATTATGACCTTCCATACACAGACGAAGACGGAACAGATGGACGGAAAAGGGAAAAAGGAACTGTGCATCTGTCCAAGGAAATGGTTCCCAAAGTTGAAAGATTGATAGTTCCCAAGTTCAGGGATCTGGGAGGACACTGGGCGGAAAGTTACATCAGTAAACTCTATTCCTTAGATGTATTTGATGAAATATCCACATTTTTTGTGCCTGATGTGCCCATGACTAGGGGAGAATTTACAAGAGGAATTATGAGAGCCTGTGATATCAGACCGAATCAGGAACCTACCAAAAAAACAAGCGGAAGGAACAGGGAACCCGAAATTTCACCGTTTACGGATGTATCTGCAGAGGATGCCGACTATGAATATGTTAAAAATGCGTTTGAAAAGGAAATAATCAAGGGTGTGTCTGAAGGCAAGTTTGAACCTGAGGCTTTCTTAACCAGGGCACAGGCCATTACCGTTATTATTCGTGCTTTGGGTTTTGAAAATAAGGCCCCCACGCCCGGATATATCACATCTTTTTCCGATGACAGACTGATACCGTCATGGGCAAAGGACAGTATTTATATGGCACGAGAAATAGGTTTGGTTCAGGGTGACCAACTGAACAGGATAAATCCCAATGATGAGTTGACCCGTGCGGAAGCCTCCGCTATGCTTGTAAGATTTCTGGAGTTCCTAGAAAAAGATTTACAGCAAGATTACAGGGAAAATATTATTTTGTTTAATTGAGATTCTTCGTTGACGTTCAAAATTTATGTGTGTTGTCTATGCTACAATAAACGATAGCATTATTCTTAAATACAGATCCTTCACGGGCCGGATTTATTCTGATCGTCTCAGATGATAAAGGTGGTTTCGGATCTATACTGTGTGTTTCAGGAAGACAAAAATATGGGATTTTCATAGAAACGACAAAAAAGGCGGGAAAAGCATGAGACCAATTACAGAAATAACAAATTTTTGAAATATGCAGGAAAAGAAAGGTTTATATAGAACTATATATCATTAGGTTTTATATGTTAGGGACGGGGAGGAAAACCATGAAAAAAATGAGAATTAAATTAACCTTCATTGTTGTGGCACTGTTTATTGTGATGAATACTATGTTATCTTTTGCTGAACCGACAAATTTCACAGATATTGGAGGTCATTGGGCAAAAGAGTACATAGAAGATGTTTATGGACGCCAACTTATAAGGGGCTACCCGAGTGGTAGGTTTGAACCTGAGGGAAATATTACAAAAACGGAAGCCATGGTTATAGTTGCAGGGCTTATGGGTCATAACGACGAAAATGGGCAACTTTATGCAGCGCGATACAAACAAAAATTAGAAAACAACAATATCCCGGATTGGGCACAAGGTGCTGTGGCATATGCTCTCTTTAATGACATTCTGTTAGAAGACGAACTGGGTTCCTTTGTATCAACTAAAGGTCAAACACCCGCTAAACGACATGAGGTAGCTACCTATATAGGGAAGGTGTTACAATATGGCGCCGGAGAGGAAATTGACGAGTTAATAAACATTATTCCTTATGAAGACAAAGGGGACATTCCTGAAAAAGCACGGCCTTATGTTGAGTTATTGTTGGATAAGGGGATATTGGATGAAACCAGTAACGAAGGATGCTTTCTCCCGAACAATCCAATAACCAGAGCAGAAGTTGCTAAAATGGTTTCTATGTCCGCCAAAATATTGGACGATGTTTCGGATGATGACGTAATTATGGAGCCGGAGCTGACAAGCCCTCCTGAAATTATAGTAATAAAAACCATTGACGGTAGTATAGAAAATGTTATTTTCGGTGATAAAAACTTTGTCTGCATAAGGGACAAAAAAGGTAGTGGCAGTGGCGCAACATATTATGAGGTTGATTCTAAGGCAACCATTAGTGTTGACGGAAGAACTGCAGCCATAAGACAATTAGAAATAGGGCAGGCAATAACCGCTGTGATTGAAGAAGATGTTATTATAGACATCAAGGCGCATACGGACAAGGAAATACTGGAAGGCAATTTTCTTTACTACACACAGTATGAACAAATTCCTAAGGTATTCATCAACGATGACAAGGGCAAAACCCATACTTTATTATTTACTGACAACAGCAGAGCATATTTTATGGATAAAGCAGTTCATATAGAGGAACTAAACTGGGGCGACATGGTTACTGTAACATATGTGGGCGATGAGGTAATAGAAATAGAGGCAGGGCCGAAAGAAAAATATTTTGAAGGTATAGTTAAAGCAAAGAATGACAAAAAGGGAGAGTATGCTCTGGAAGTACTGTTGGACGATAAAACTGTTGAGATTTTTGATGTTGATTCCAAAGCAACTCTGAAAAGGGACAAAAGGTCTGTGAATTTTAAGGATATTAAAATAGGGGATGAAGTGGAGATTGTCACAGAGTATAAAACCATAACCTCCATAAATGCTTTTAGCATAAAAAGGACTGTAGAGGGTTATATTAAAAAAATGGCCATTGGACAAAAACCGGAACCGATAGAAATAATTGTTGAAAAATATGATGGAACCGCAGAAATTTTTGAATTGACTCCCGATACGGTGATAAGGGTTGAAGAGGAAAGAGCAGGTATCTATGATCTGAGACTGAACTATGAAGTTGAACTGGAAATAGAAAATGATGAGGTATTATGGGTAGAGGCTTATCAAAAGTTTCAAAGTTCTATTTATAGCGGTAAAGTTTCATATATAAATGTCAGAAGGGATGTTTTAGAACTTGAAGCCAAGAATCGCGAAGAAATAGAAATTTATGTAGGTGACGAAACTATTTATAACGATGAAGATGGGTACTTAATTGAACTCAGGGATATATATGTCGGTGATGAAATAGTTGTAGTTGCGGAGGATAAAGGTCATTATACTACGGCAAAAAGGGTAATAGTTATTACACGAAGGTAAAGATATGGGGGAATTAACTCCCTGTATTTTAAAAACAAAATTGAGAAGGGTAAGATTCTTAATGCGTCTGTCTGATACTGAAGTAAAAGCAATCAAAGAAGTGGTAGGGGACATTGATAAAGATGCACATATTTATCTTTTTGGATCCAGAGCAAACAGCGATGCAAAAGGCGGGGATATTGACTTGTTGATATTGTCCCAAAAATTGACACAGTTGGATTCGGGAAAGATTAGATATAGGTTATGGGACATTATCGGTGAACAAAGAATTGATATTTTTATTACCGAGGATACCACCCATCCATTTGCGAGGATTGCTTTAAAGGGGGGCATATTGCTATGAGAAGGGCTGAAAAACAGTTATTAGCCGAGGAATTAACATTGTTAGAGTATGCTAACGATATGCTGACCTATTCCTATAATACGTGTAAAAACATTGGCATAAGGGAGAATTATACTTTCGGGGAATTGGATAAATTTGAAGCCCTTACCAGTCGTTTTGCCAGAATCAGCGATATGCTGATACAGAAGATATTCAGATTGATTGATATTATAGAACTGGAAAGACCCGGTAGTGTGATTGATAGAATTAACAGGGCAGAAAAAAGGGGTCTTATATCCTCGGCAGAAGTTTTTAAAGAAATCAGATATATGAGGAATGACATTTCCCATGAATACATTCCGACAGCTATTGAACAAATGTTCACGAGGGTGTTGGAATTGACGCCATATCTTATAGACAGTGTTAACAGGGTAAAAAAATATTCTGAAACAATTGTTGGTGAAAATAAATAGAAATCTGTGCAACAAAAAACATCCTGACACCATATTAGATTCGGGGCGTTCCTTGTTGCATTATATTAATTATTGCCGGAAAAGTTATGATATTGCAGTTTATGGTAGCGAAATATATGGTATAATTTTAGATAATGGGCTGAGGCAACCGGGGCAATATATGGGAGCAAGGAGCGATACCGGAATCCAAGGTGGGGAGGGTATAAATTGAAAAAAATTTTTATGTTGTTATTGGGCAGTATAATACTAGTCTCAAGTTTGATACCTTTTGTAGCGGAGGCAAATAGTTTTTATGACGAAATTATAGACGAAGTAATTGATAAAGTGATGGAGAAAAAGGCACAAGGAAACAGTTTATATTATAATTTAATGGTCGAGTATAAAGATGAAATTAATAAAGATATGTTACCAACTCTATACGACATGTTATCAGATGCACAGAAGGCCAAAATAGAAAATGAATATGGAAATGTAATGGACGAGCTTAACAACATAAGTGATTCGGATATAGAAAATATAAAAAACAAAATAAATGCTGTTGTATCGAATAGTGGAGGTTCATCCACGGGAGGTGGGGGGTCTTCTGCTACCCGACCAAAAGAAGATGACAAAAAAGAGGACAAAACTGAAGAAGTGCAAAAACCGGAAGAAAAGCAGGATGAAGTAGAGGAAACCGTAATTAAGGTAGATTTCACTGATATCTCATCTCTGTGGCAGGAAGCTCAAGATGCAATTAATTTTATGGCCTACCGCGGAGTACTTCAAGGAAAGGCAAAAGGCATATTTGCACCGAACGATTCTATTACCAGAGCGGAATTTGCCAAAACAGTGGTGGTGTTGCTGGAATTAGATAATGATATAACAACTGTCGGCAGGGATTTTAAAGATGTAGATAAAGATGAATGGTACCATGAATACATACAGATTGCTTTTAAATATGGAATAATAGAAGGAAGAGACGAAGAAACATTCTCCCCGAATGATCTTATTACAAGACAAGAAATGGCGGTAATGGCGGCACGTATAATGGAATTGACGGACAATATGGAAATTTTGTCGCCTTTACAGGCAAAAGAAATGATACAAGCATATGGGGACAATACACAAATAGCGGATTGGGCAGAAGTAGGCATGGCGCTGGCGGTTAAAAACAAAATAATCCAAGGCAAAGACGAAAAAAGGTTGGCGCCGAGGGACAATGCAACCAGAGCAGAGGCTGTTGTTATTCTAAAGAGGCTTTATGATCTCTTGAATAACTGATATATAAATCACAACCAAATAAATTATGGTAAGGATTAAACGCCATTAATTATAAAGGGGGTGGCGGGAAAAGAATAAAAGTTAGGAAAAGGAGAAAGGGAGGTATTAAAACGGAAAAGGAGGATAAAGAGGATGAAAATAAAAAGAAAGATATCAATTGCTTTGATATTGGTAATAGTTTTGTCTATGTTTAATGGGTTTGTGTATGCGGAAGAGGAGCTTCCGGATTCAGCAAAAGACGCTTTTAATGAAGTTGTTGAAAGTCAATTAATGAAAAATTTTGTCAAGTCGAATATAGACGATAAAATAAAAATTGCTACAGCTTTGTTGGTACTTGAGCAAAAGGTTGATATTGCAGAAAGTTTAATGAGTACAATAGAAGAGAAGGCATCTGATTTAAAAGCAAGGCTTCAAAGAAATGGTGTAACTAAGGGAACTGTTGGGAGGATAGCTGACGAAATAAACAATGTAAGAAATGATTTTAGTGTGCTTGATTTTATAAGAAACAACGGACTATCCGGAACAATCTCATTGGACACTGTATTGAGAGAAGACCCTCCAACCACTATGCGCACAGAGTTAAGCAAAATTTATAATAACTTGATTAATAACACAGAAATCAAAGCAATGAATAACAAAATAAATGAAAAATTAAAGACTACTGAAGGAGCAACCAAGGCTAAAATTTTACTCGAAATAATTGAAAGTTTTATTAAAAATACAGAAATTACGAGGGATTCTTATAACGTGTCTATTGAAACTGACAAAATAGTTTGTGATGTGAAAACAACGATAAATGATTATTTTGGGAATGGTGTAGAACTCACTGAAAAGGAATCTGAAGAAATTGAACAAGTACTAACGGAACTTGGAAATAAAATGAAATCTAGGTTAGCAGGGGATACCTTTTCAGATGAACAAAAAACGGCGATTGTTGAAATGCTTATTGTACTCAAAGGAAAACCACCAATAATCCCTCCGGATGATGACGAACCATCAATACCGCCTTCAGATGAT
>DASRMN010000206.1:0-4981 GCA_035647935.1 Clostridia bacterium
TAAATATGGTTACCGGTTCTAATTTGAAGCATAAATACAGGCAACTTGTAAGGGGAACCGATGGGAAAAGGATAGAAAATATTTTATTTGAACATATCAATAGGGTGGAAGCAGTACATGGGCGTCTGGATGAAATGGAAAACCAACTGAATGTATTTAATAATCGTCTGAGTTTTTGTATACAAAAAATAGGCATAATCAGATATAATGCCTTTGATGATACAGGGAGTGATTTGAGTTATTCAATTGCTCTACTGGATGAAAATAATGATGGAATTATTATATCCGGCATATATGGAAGGACAGAAACGGTGTCTTATGCAAAGCCTGTAAAAGACGGTGTATCAAATTATAGTCTTTCCGTTGAAGAACTGCAGGCCTTGGAAAGAGCTAAGGCTAATGTTCTGGACAGGGTGGATGTTAGAGCCGCCAGAGGTAGTCGACAAACAGGGTAGGTGAATGATCTTGTCCTATTTATTTATAGTCAACCCGACAGCAGGTAAGGGTAGGGCGAAAAAAACAATTCCCATAATAAAAAAAATTATGGAAGATAATAAGTGCAATTATCAAATTAAAGTTACAGAAAAAGCAGGGGACGGACAATTGTTTGCGGAAAAAGCAAAAATCGGGGACTACTCCGTTATCGTTTCCGTAGGTGGTGACGGAACACTTCATGAGATTGTCAACGGTATGGCGGGAGGAGCACAAAAATTGGGGATTGTGCCTGCCGGTACGGGGAATGATTTTGCTAGGTCGATTGATATGCCTTTTAATACAGAGGATGCGATAGAAAACTTAATATGGGGCAAGGCCACATCGATAGACTTGGGCAGATTGAATGGTGAATACTTTATTAATTTTTGTAGTGTGGGCCTAGATGCATTAATTGCCGAAGAAGCAAACAGGATAAAGAAATATTTTTCGAGTACATATTCATATATTATCGGTGTTGTTAAGGCGCTAGGCAAATTTAAAAGCATAAAAGCGGAACTGGTGATAGACAACAAAAAATATGACGAGGAAATTATGCTGGTTGCGGTATGCAACGGGGCTTATTATGGCGGAGGCATGAACATAGCACCGCAGGCCAAAGTTTTTGACGGACAATTTGATATTTGTGTGGTAAGAAAAATGTCCAAATTAAAATTGTTATTTCTTTTTCCAACAATATTCAAGGGGGAGCATATTAAATATGACGAGGTTAAAATATATAGGGGAAAAAATGTACAGGTTTTTTCTCGGGAAGATATGCATGTGAATGCCGATGGGGACATTGTATACAGTAGGCCTGTCAGCTTCGAGATACTGCATAACGAGATAGAGGTAATTGTAGGTGTTCGGTTTTGGAATTTAGTTAGGGATGCAGACAAACAGCCTGAACACAAAAACTGGACGTCTGCATAACGAAGTGACATGCTCCTACTACTTACAGAAGCGGGGGAATTCTTGCTAAATTTTTGTTAAAAAAACATTTCCTGGAGATACTAATTTTAACAGGAGGTGTTTTTTTGAAAAGAATAGCAGTCCAATACGGATTAGAAGAAATAAAGGAGGGACTGAAAAATCGGGGATATGAGGTAGTGGGTTATGAGGACAGGGGCCACATAGATGCCATAGTGTACAGGAGCATGGACAGCAGTATAGAAAATGTTAACAACTCAAAAGACGGAAATATTTATGGTGCAATATTGGTCAATGCGACCGACAAAACAGTTGAAGAGATAGAACATATTATTGAAACGAGAAGATACGGAAATCTGTTTACATAATAATTAGTTTGTTCAAGGGCAGCTTAGCTGCTTTTTGTCTTTTTTGCCTGATTTTCAGAATCGGCTTATATTTTGATAAAAAATGAACCTTTTTGATGGTAGAATACTCTTATATATGAAAGAGGGTGTTAATATGGACATAGAAACACTCGTTAAAAAGGCAAAACAAGGGGACAAGAATGCCTTGGTACAACTGATTATGAATAAACAATCGGATTATTTTAAGTTAGCCTGTGTATACATGGGGAACAAGGAAGATTCTCTGGATGCAATGGCCGATATGATTATAATTTTGTATGAAAAGATCCATCAACTAAGAAAACCAAAGGCCTTCTATAGTTGGAGTAAAACTATTTTAGTTAACCGTTGCAAAAAACTCCTAAAGGATAGAGATAAATTAATCTACTTGGATACTATAGAAGAACATGGTTGCAAGGCGGGATTGGGAGGAAAAGAAGACAGGATCATATTGGAGGAATATTTATTGAGACTGAATGAGAAGCACCGAGAGATCATAAGACTCAGATATTTTCTGGGTCTGGATTACAGAACTATATCCCATATCCTGAAAATACCTGTAGGAACGGTAAAATCGCGGATTCATATAGGTCTTAGGAATTTGAAGAAAAGTCTGGGGGGTGACGGTTATGAAAGAAATTGAAAGAATTCTAAATAAAAAGAGAATGGATATAGACAATATAGAAGTTCCCGAGGAGCTGGAGGGAAGGCTATATAATGCGCTGGAAGGCAGGTCCCCCGTCAAGGCGAGGAAAAGGAACCGAAGAGCTATGTTGGCCGTGGCCTGTATCCTTATATTGATAGTAGGATATAACTTTAATTCTCTTGCATATTATGGAAAAAAGCTTTTGGGTTACAACCGGGTGATGAACGGAACCTTAAAACAGCTCAACGAGCTGGGTAAGGGGCAGCTTATTGGAAAGGATTATACCTTTGAAAACGGGCTGACTGTTGTCTTGGACGGAATAATGCTTGATGAAAATCAATTGTTGGTTTTTCATACATTAAAGGATCCGAAAGGGAAAATAGATGAGAAACTTGATGTTCATATGTTCGTAAAGGGATTTTTGAGGGAATACATTCCGCAATACGGACAGGGAGAAATAAATGAAGAAAAAACGGAAGTAAAATGGATCCATAGTTTTGAAAAGCCTTCTATATTTGAAAGGACACTGAAACTGAAATTTAATCCTGCGGAAAATAGCCAAAGGGAAACGGGCCAAATCAGTTTTAAGATAGATGTAAATAAGGCAATGGGGAGCACATTAAAACAAAACATAAATGAAACTATAAAAAGCGGCAATACAAAAATTCATCTGGAACATATTTCGGCATCCCCTACAAAAACAGTTTTATATGGTTCGATACAAAATATTATCGAATTGGCAAAGGACCAAATTTTGGGGGAGAGAATTCGCCCCAACGGTATAGATATACGACTAATAGTGAATGGAAAGGAAGTATCCCAACAGGGTAGGGGGATGAGCACGGACATTAAAGGAATCAAGTTTCATAATGATTTTGATGCTCTGCCTGAAAGTCCGGAGTCTGTTGAGTTGTTTATAAAAAGCCTTTCCGTAGACAAGGATGTCAACAAAAAAATTCACATTGAAAAAAGTCCTTTCAAACAAAATATTGAAATTCTGGGACAGAATATAGAAATAAATAATTTATATAAATCAAATGGAAACACGTATATCAGGATTGCTACAAGGGAGGATATCATTCTGACAAGTGTGGGGCTTGTAGTAGACGGAGAGAGAACAGATCTCAGGGAAACTGTAGACAGGGAATTAGAGAAATTGGAAGACGGAACCATAATTCATATCAGAACATTATGCTTCCCGAAAGAAGGGGAGAATTATGAACTGAACGTAGAGAAGATGACTTATACACAACCCTACAACAAAACTGTTAAAATACCCTTATAAGGATTGAAGGCTCAAGGCCGGATGCGGGATACCAAAAATAAGGCGACCTTTGGTCGCCTGACTTATATCATGAGACGTTCTTGGTGAAGCCTCCAAATAGAATACTTAATGGACTGTGCCAACGTATCTGCCATTTTTACCACAAGACTCAACCTCGTGTTTTGCAGTACCAAATACTCCATATACCCGCCTAAATTTACAATGCCGGTAATAGATATATCACCTACAGCCGGTAAATCTTTGCTGACCCCGGCCCCGGGCTTTAAGGGGCCTTTGTTTACGGCAATATAGCCGATTCTGTCCACTTTTCCCAAACAAGCATCTATGGCTATAATAAAGGGTTTGTTAAGGGAACCGTGTATAATTTTTAACTTTTCATTCAGGTTTTTCGCATGTACGGGATCGTCCAAGGTACCGTATAAATGAACATAGTTGTACCTTGAAAGGGAACGGGAAAGCTTATGACCGACAATGGGCCCCAAGGAATCCCCGGTGGAACGATCTGTCCCTATACAAAGCAAAACCAATTCTTCGCAAGGGGGTTTGAAGCAAAGATCAATATATCCGGACAACATAATGCTGAAATTCATAGAAGCCATCGGCGAGTTGATATTCAGGGAATTATTTTTTTCTAAATCAGATATGCGCATTAAACTGCTCCTTAAGATAATATCCGTTACGGTTCTTATTATTCCCCCTTCATCATAAAAATATAATGTTGAAGGGGGGAAAGGTAATGACAAGGAAACAATCAATTCTTACTTTAGCCAGTGTTTATATAGGTACGGTTATAGGGGCGGGTTTTGCGTCGGGGCAGGAGGTGCTCCAATTTTTCGGTAAATATGGGTACAAGGGTATATTGGGTATCACTGTAATAACAGTTTTGTTTTCATTGTTGGGAGCTTCGGTTTTGAATATCGTATATACAAGAAAAATACGCAGCCTTGAAGAATTCACGATGATTTATTTCGGCGAAGCTTTTTTTGTTGTCATAAATATAGTATTGACGTTTCTATTGTTTATCAGCTATGTCGTCATGCTCTCCGGAAGCGGGGCGGTGGCAAATGAAAATTTTCAGATTCCTTATGCATACGGAATTTTCGCGATGGCGGCAATAACCCTGTATGTTTTTATATTCGGGATAGAAGGGATTGCAAAAGCTAACAATATAGCGGTTCCCCTCCTTATTTTAATAATTCTGTGGGTGGGCATGATCACCATATATAAAAACAAAATGTTATTCAGTAATTTCTATGCTTATCC
>DASRMN010000207.1:0-7213 GCA_035647935.1 Clostridia bacterium
ACAAATTTTTTTAATCTTCTTATATCCACTTCATGCCTACCCATTATTTCTTTAAAGATTTCGTTTTCTGCAATTAGGATATCTAATTTTTCATTAATTTCTTCCCTAAATTCGATAATGACTGCGGTCTGTTCAATCACAGCATCCAAGCTTTTTCTGATCTCTCTCTGGTTCTCTGCTAATCGATTCTGGCCTTTTTCCAATGAGTCTACACTTCCTATCAATTGGTTTTGACCTTTTTCCAACGAGTCTACTCTTTCTATCAATTGGTTTTGACCTTTTTCCAATGAGTCTACCCTTCCTATCAATTGGTTTTGGCCTACCTCTAAATTTGTTAATTTTTCCAGTACTATCTCTTGGAATTTTTCGTTAGTCATATTTTCCCTCCATCCCCCCATTTTTTATATCAACCCAGTGTCTACCATAATTATATATTAATAATGGAAATTCTACAATATGTATTTTGGCCTTTTGTATTTTAGCCTTTAGATTTTGGCCTTTAGGAACTCATCAGTTATTAGGTATAAAATCTCCCGTATTGGCTCCATGAGACCCTGCAAAAATTATAGGGTCCTCGTATGCAATACATCACTAATGTTATCAATAATATCATCGGCGATTACGCTGTATGTTCCCAGTTTGGAAGCTGCACTGTCTCCCGCCAATCCGTGGATATAGACCCCTAAGGTAGCCGCTTCCAAATTACTCGCCCCCTGTGCCAACAATCCTGCAATCATCCCTGTCAATACATCTCCCGAGCCGGCTGTGGCCATTCCGTTGTTGCCCGATTGATTTAAATAAACGCTGCCACTGCCATTTGCTACCACAGTTCTTGCATCCTTTAAAACACATATTATATTTTTTTCCTTTGCATATTTTTCTGCTTCTTCTATGATATTTTCCCCTATTTCGTTAATATCCCTTTTAACAAGCCTCGCCATTTCTCCCAGATGGGGCGTCAATATTATATTACTTCTATGATTTGTGAGCAAGTCCGGATATTCCGCTATTACATTGACTCCATCCGCATCAATAACTATGGGGACGTCTGTATGCGGTATTAAAACACTTAAAATAGATTTTGTGGTTTCATTTTTCCCCATTCCGGGCCCCATAATAATTACATCCGCCCATGAAATTTCAACTTTAAGATTTTCTATATCTATATTGTTGCTGTCATATGTACCTAAAATTGCTTCGGGGAGCATGGTTTGAAGTATGGTTCTGTTTTCATTGGGAATATATAATTTTACCAATCCCGCTCCCATTCGATATGCAGATTTTGCTGAAAGATAGGCTGCGCCCCCCATATTTACAGCACCTGCGATTACTAAGGTTTTGCCATATGTTCCTTTGTGCGAACTGCCATGTCTGTCGGGAATCCTTTTTAAATCATCCTCGGTATAGGAATATACCCGTGGGTACTTCCCTTCAAACCCAATATCAGTAATCCCTATATCCTTTGCCTTTATTACTCCTGCATACTCAGCTCCGGGATATAATACCAATCCAACCTTTTTATATGCAAATGTTGCTGTTCTCTTGGCCTTTATAGCAACACCCATAACCTTTCCCGTATCCGCTGAAATTCCTGACGGGATATCTACAGAAAAAATATCTGCTTCTGCTTCATTCATTCTCCCTATTATCTGTGCATATTTACCTTTGACTGATTTTGATATGCCTACACCGAATATAGCATCGATTATAGTTGTATATCTGTCGAAGTCGAAATCAAAATCATTATAGATTTTCATGCCATAGTTCTGCACGATTTGCATCTGTTGCTTGGTTGAAGGGGTGCATTTATTTTTATCCCCGACAAACAAAATGGTTACATCTATATTTTTTAAATATAAGAGCCTAGCCATCACAAAACCGTCACCGCCGTTATTGCCGTTCCCGCAGACAACAACAACCTTTTTCAAATCGAACATTCCTTCATATAATTCCTCTTCCGCGCTAAGGGCCGCCCTTTCCATGAGCACCATTCCGGGCACTCCTACTTTATTGATTATAGCGGCATCGCATCTTTTCATTTCACTGCTGCTCAGTAAATATTCCATTTTGTTTCTCCTTTCCTAGGGTATAGTGGGTGAACCATTTCAGGATCCATCTTGCCCCGTCTTCCAACATATTCGTGGTCACAAAATGGCCCAAACCCGGATATTCTATCATGTTTATTTTTGTTTTATCCTCATATAAAGATTTTATTTTACTATAAAAAGTTTGTTGCGGTATCTTGGATACCACATCATCCTCAGCACCATGTAATATGAGTAAGGGCCTGTCAATCAGTTTATGTAAGTTATTCATCGGGTCTGATAATTCTACCTTTCCAATTAAATCCCTTTCCTCAACCGTATCTGCAGTTAACTGTTTCAAAAATATTTGGTTTGACATTTTCCAATTGAAAGAACCATTCAGTATCACTGAGGTTTTTACGTTCTTGCTATGAGTAAATACCCCGGCGGAGGTAAATCCACCCATAGAATGACCCGTTACGATCATATTTTCGGGGTCCGAGTCATATTTATTTATCAGTTCTTCCGCTAGGGTATCAAATTCTTCCACATTATTTAAGATAACCCTCCAAAAATATTTAGCGACGTTGTTATCATCGTCATAATTTACAGGATTTCTTTCACCATGATATATTGCGTCCGGAATTATTACCTGGCATCCAAGATTTGATAGTATAAAGCCCCTAAATCTCTGGTTTTCCTTGGTAGAACTCCAACCGTGATAAAATACTATTGTAGAAAACGGCCCGCTTCTTCCTTTGGGAACCAATCTGATACATGGTATACCCCTAATACTTATGTTCTCTTCCCTTATGTTTTCATTGTTTAATAAATAAGGCATCCAGACACCCCCAATCTCTCTGTAATCATCTTACACTATTTTGGCTAATTTTTCATAATATTTTACAAATTAAAGCCAATACTATTATAAAGGGCGATATTCCAAAAATGAAAGTCGAATAATCTGAACCAAAAATAAATAATCAGATAGGAGGAAAAAGGTGAGTAAAGAGTATTCTAAACCGGATAATAACGTTTTAAAGGAAAAATTAACTCCTGTACAATACGAAGTTACACAAAATGATGCTACGGAAAGGCCATTTTCAAGTGAATATAATGATAACGATAAAGAAGGCATATATGTAGATATAGTTTCGGGGGAACCCCTATTCAGCTCAAGACATAAATTTAACGCAGGCTGCGGATGGCCCAGTTTTTCAAAACCTATCAAGGACGATAATGTTATCGAAAAAAGAGATATCAGCCATGGCATGATGAGGACGGAGGTTCGAAGCAAACATGGAAATTCGCATCTGGGACATGTGTTTGATGACGGGCCAAGAAATATGGGTGGGCTCAGATACTGTATAAATGGTGCTGCTTTAAAATTTATCAGGAAAGAGGACCTAGAAAAAGAGGGTTATGGGGAGTATCTAAAAATATTTGAACAATAGGGGTTAGAACAATTCCCGGTACGTTAAGTGCCGCAAAAAGTTCTGTAGGGAATAGCTGAAGGCTCAGGCAACCCGGAATATTTAATCTGTCCGAGGGAGTGAGCATACGGATTTGAGAGCGCATCAAGAAACCGTCCCATGACACCATAATCTTCCCGCTCCTCTGCGGCCTCCAGTGCCTCCTCCACCTTGTGATTACGAGGGATCAGCGCAGGATTCGAATTTTTCATAAGTCGGCGGGACAGTTCCCTCGATTCTTCTTGTCTATCAAGCCTCCTTTGCCACAGATCGTACCATTCTGAAAATTCCTCAGATTCAAACAAGGTTGAATCTTCGAATTTGCCGAAAGTCAATGCCAGAAAAGTGTTAGTATAATCAGTACCATATTTATCCATGGCACCCAGAAGTTTTTCCATAAAAGATCTGTCCCCCCGTTCTGCGTTAAATATCCCCAATTTCGCCCTCATCCCGGATAACCAATTTTGATTATATAATTGAATAAATTCAGAAACAGCATCCTTGGACAACTTTATGGCCTTTTCCTTTTCTTCATGCAATAAAGGCAAGAGAGTCTCGGCAAACCTAGCAAGATTCCACAACCCGATATATGGCTGGTTGTTATAAGCATATCTCTCATAAGTATCAATTGAACTGAACACTGTTTTCGGATCATATGTATCCATAAAAGCACATGGCCCGTAATCAATGGTTTCTCCGCTAATGGTCATGTTATCTGTATTCATCACTCCATGAACAAAGCCTACCAGTTGCCATTTAGCAATTAAATCAGCTTGGCGCTTAATCACTTCTTCAAGCAGAAATAAATAGGGATTTTCACCGATATCACTGTCCGGAAAATGTCTCTGCAATGTATAGTCTGCTAGAGCTTTCAGAGCATCAACAGTGCCTAGGCTTGCGGCATATTGAAATGTGCCGACACGCAAATGACTGCCGGCTACCCTTGCCAAAACCGCACCGGGCAACTCGGTTTCACGGGTTACCAATTCACCTGTCTTTACCACCGCCAAACTGCGTGTAGTCGCAATACCAAGGGCATACATAGCCTCACTGATTATATATTCCCTCAACATCGGTCCCAATACCGCACGGCCGTCGCCGTGACGGGAATAAGGGGTTCTGCCCGATCCCTTTAGTTGGATGTCAAACCTGTCACCTTGGGGCGTAATCTGTTCGCCAATCAGCATGGCCCTGCCATCCCCCAACGTAGTAAAATATCCAAATTGATGGCCTGCATAAGCCTGTGCAATTGGGGAAGATCCGTTAGGAATTTGGTTACCGGCAAGTATAGCAACATCCTCCTCACTTTGTAAATTTTGAATATCCAATCCCAGAAATTCTGCCAATGAATGGTTGAGGATTACCAATTCCGGATGGGGTACCGGGCTTAAGTCTAAATTGGAGAAAAACAACTTGGGCAATTTGGTATAGCTGTTTTCCAGTTTCCATCCCGGTTTCGTCCTCTCTTTTATTTCAGTCATTATATTTACCTTCCTTTTATGCTTTTTTATATTATGATTATAGTTTAGTATCTATTTTTACCGTTTGTTTTATACATTGGAAGAAGCAGCCGTGGGCCAAATTTATCCTATATATCTCGGAATTTGCACATTATATTCCATATCACAGTAAACGAAAACATCGTTTTTAAATACAGATCCTTCGGGGGCCGGGTTTATACCGCGCCTCTCAGGATGACAAAAAGGTGGGATTTCCATAACAATAACAAGGGACGATTGAAATCGCCCCTACGTTGTCAGATTAGGAATTGTTCCTGTTAAAAAGCGGACAGAGTCATCAGACTGTGTGAAAAATGTCATTGCTATGAAAATTGTAGGGGTGGACGACCCTGTCCACCCGCGGGCAGACAGAGTCGTCTGCCCCTACAACTGTATTAATCTTCTAGTTGTTTATCGATAGCTTCAAGTTGCTTTTTGAGATAATCTTTTCGCTCCTGAAGTAATTCTTTTTGTGTTTTCGAAGAATCCTGATCTGCGGTAAAAATCCTTCCAAAACCACGCCCGAAACCTCGTCCAAAGCCTCGTCCAAAACCACGTCTACAAGCAAATCCTAACCCTCTTCCAAAACCGGCACCATACCCTGTTGCTCCTTCATCCACGCAATATCCTAAACCTCTTCCTGTCATTGGTCCGGCACCTGTTGGGCCGCTTCCATCGCCTCCCGGCATATAATCCACCTCCCCACAAATTTGTAACATATACCATTTGTTTCTGATATGTGTAGTTGATGACATATGTCATCTATAATTCTTATTATACCCCATTGCTGACATATGTCAATATCTATATTGTCATGTGTTCCAGCCTAACCTTATATTTCAGATATAAATATATTGACAAACCGGGTCGAACAGAATTGACTAACTATAGTTCTTCACTACTTTACTTTTATTTTGACAACATTTGTTGTGTAATTTGTATTTACGGGGTTGGCCATGTGTTCTATAATGGATATATAACAAAAGAGTAAATTTAAATAAAATTCAGTGCTGTTAATTATAAAATAGTTTAGGACAAGTTAGGATTGGAGTTGGTTGAATGTTTCGCGGAATGAAAAATATTTTTATAATTTTGTTAATAGGCATACTTGCATCCGGCATACCGATTTATATAAATAAAATCAATATCAATGCCCTGATACCTGATACTATTTCTTCCAAAGATGTTGTCGCTATTACGACCGAACAAAATGTGATTTCTTCTGACCATGTACAAATTAAACTTGGATTTTCCCCAAAAATTAAAACGGACTATTTTAATTTTTTCTTTGAAGAATCTGACCCGTTTACTATTGAACTATTATCCAACGATGAACAAATTTCAAACCTGACTCCGGACAAATTAATATCGTCAAATAACTATAAGGCAATGGAATTTTATAATAATGATGTTCAATATGTCACGTTTGAATTTGAGCAAAAAAAATTAGACCTACCCGACGGTTCCTATAATCTAAAAATTATACCTAATGTCAAGGACAAGAAGATAGACATTACAGACCATGAGTTTCATATTGATTTCAATACAAACGGAAGTTATGTTCAAGCTATCCCGTCTATCGGGAGCAGAGAAATGGCTCTGACCCTTTACTTTCCGGACAATGAATTTAACCATTTAATACCTGTTACCCGAATTGTAAGAGCCAATACATATCCCCTTACCACGGTCATCAGAAATATTGAACAAGGCCCCGATGAAAATTTGGGGCTGCCGACAATTTGCCCTATCCCGGTAGGCAGTTCAGCCGGGAAGGTTGGCGATACGGCTCATGTCAGACTGCCGAAAAACATCGGTGAGTTTGATCATGGTTCGACAAAAGCTACCACCGCAATAAATAGCTTTGTAAGATCCTTGACCTCATTTAGCGAAATTTCTAAGGTCCAATTTCGTTTGACCGGCCAATATTCAAACGATCCCTTTCATGGAATGGATATGAACGAACCCTTTTTTCCGACAAATAAGCCGGAAATCTATACGGCCTACATAACAGACACCGATAGATTTTTACTAGAGCCGATTCCCTTGGATATGTTCGGAAGTCGGCATAATGGCGGTGACATTGAAACAATATTTAATTTAATGAAATTTAAAGCATTGCCTGAAGTTTACAATGCTAAAAGGCACCCCATCGTGCCCAACAATATTGAACTATTAGGCTATAGTGTTGATAACAAAATACTTACTTTAACTTTTAATG
>DASRMN010000208.1:0-4425 GCA_035647935.1 Clostridia bacterium
GAGGTATATTAGGGGTAAATATAAAGTAACCGGCTTTTTAAAATCCTGATTTTATGTTATAATGGTGGAGGCAGCCCGAAATCTCGATATATCAATTTATTATATTAATGGAAGGTGTTCGATAGGGGGCCAACAAAGGAAAATGATATGCTATAGGAAAGGAGCATTTATATGAAACATATAAAAACACTAAATGGTGCCACACTTGTGAAAAGTGCCGTTAAGGGAGGATGTGGCGAGTGCCAGACCTCATGCCAATCAGCCTGCAAAACTTCCTGCACAGTAGCCAATCAGGAATGTGAGAAAAAATAATTACATAAAGATAATGCAGCAGTGTGAACCTACTGCTGTTTTTTTCTTTATAGCTTGTAGTTGTTATCCAGTCATTGCTTGACACAAAAGGGGGTCCACTTAATGATTCACAAATTTTATCAAGATAACACTTACATGGTCATAGACGTAAACAGCGGTGCTGTTCATGTAATTGATGAATTAGTTTATGATGTTTTAGATTTTTATCGGGACAAGGAAACGGATGAAATTATAAATTTACTTGGGAACAAATATTCTGATACGGAGATAAAAGAAGCTATCGAAGAACTGGATTCCATAACAGCAGAAGGGCTTTTATTTTCGGAAGACCGTTATTTAGATCATGAGTCCCTCAAAAATAGAAAAGCTGTTATTAAAGCCCTATGTTTACATATAGCCCATGATTGTAACATGCGTTGTAAATATTGTTTTGCATCGCAGGGGGACTTCAAAGGTGAAAGAAGCCTGATGAGCACTGAAGTCGGCAAAAAGTCAATAGATTTCTTGATCAAAAATTCCGGGAACCGCCGCAACCTGGAAGTAGATTTTTTCGGTGGGGAGCCACTGATGAATTTTGAAACCGTCAAAGAAATTGTTGAATATGGCAGGGCGGAAGAAAAGAAATATAATAAAAATATCAGATTTACCATAACTACCAACGGTCTCCTGCTCAACGAGGAAAATATGGAGTATATAAATGAAAATATGTATAATGTGGTGCTTAGCATTGACGGTCGAAAGAAGATACATGATGCCATGAGGTATACAATCAGTGGACAAGGTACCTATGATATAATAATGCCCAAATTTTTAAAAATGGCGAGAATGAGGGAACATCGTGATTATTTTGTTAGGGGCACATTTACCGGAAATAACCTTGATTTTGCCAGTGATGTTCTGCACCTGGCTGATTTGGGATTTAAAAGCACATCCATAGAGCCTGTGGTTACCGAGGCCCACCATGATTATGCTCTCAAAGAGGAAGACTTGCCAATTATATTTGAACAATACGAACTTTTAGCAAGAGAATATGTCAAAAGGATTCAGGAAGGAAGAGAGTTCAGCTTTTTCCATTTTACAATGGATCTGGGTCAAGGGCCATGTGTGATCAAAAGGATTTCGGGATGCGGTGCCGGAGCAGAGTATTTGGCTATCACCCCTGAAGGGGATATTTATCCTTGCCACCAATTTGTCGGCAATGAGGATTTTAAAATCGGCACTGTTGCAGAAGGAATAACAGATACTTCGGTATGCGAAGAATTTAGTAACGCGCATATTTATAACAAGAGCAAATGCAACAATTGTTGGGCAAAGTTTTATTGCAGCGGGGGATGTCATGCAAATGCCTATAATTTTAACAATAACATTTATGAGCCCTATGATATGGGCTGTGAAATGCAAAAAAAGAGGATTGAATGTTCCCTAATAATTCAGGCAAAATTAGCGGAAGGATAGGACAACTTTATTGACGGTTATTTGTCTTGGGTATATAATTAGGCTTAGTATGTAATAGATTGGGGGTAACAAAGGAGAATATGAAAGCGAGAAATATTATTATATTTTTAATTATTATTGTTGTTTTAGGATTGTCTATATTTACAGCTCTTAACGGGTTAAAGGTAGGGAGTTATAAAATAAAACCCCTGAAGGGATCAATTCGCCAAGGCCTGGACCTGAAAGGCGGGGTTTATGTTGTATATGAAGCACAGACCGACAAAACAGGCAGGGAACTGGACCTGTTGATGGAACAAGTCATAGGGGTGTTTGGCAGACGTGTGGATAGCATGGGACTTACAGAACCTTCCATTACCAGGGAAGGCGGGAAAAGGGTACGTGTTGAATTGCCGGGAGTAGGGAATGCTCAAGAGGCTATAGACATGATCGGCAAAACGGCACAGCTACAGTTTGTTACCGCTGATGGTGAGGTTGTAGTCACCGGTGCTAATGTAAAGAAGGCTCAAGCAACGTTGGGAGAAGGTAATGCTCCCCAGGTAGCCCTGCAATTTGACAAAGAAGGGGCTGCAAAATTTGCGGAAGTAACCGACAGATTGGTAAGTTTACCAAACAGGGAAGATAAAATAATTTATATTATATTGGATGAGGAAGTTATTTCATATCCCTCAGTTTCCACCAGAGTACCGGATGGAAATGCATCCATTACGGGCAACTTTACAATAGAATCGGCTTCCAATTTAGCGGCATTAATCAGAGCAGGGGCATTACCCGTGGAATTAAAGGAAATTCAGACCTCCACAATTACAGCTACTCTGGGGGAAGATGCATTAAATAGGAGCCTGCAAGCGGCTAAAATAGGGATTTCACTTGTATTTCTCTTTATGCTTGTTTATTATAGAGTACCCGGTTTGGTTGCGGACATTGCATTGCTGATATATATTTTACTTGTAATCGGCACAATGGTAGTTTTAAAGGCCACATTTACGTTGCCGGGAATCGCTGCTTTAATTCTTTCTATTGGTATGGCGGTAGATGCCAACGTTATTATATTTGAAAGAATAAGAGAAGAAATCAAGCTCGGAAAAACAGTCAGAGCTTCCATAGATTCGGGGTTTAAGCGGGCTTTTACGTCTATCATAGATTCTAATATCACTACCCTCATTTCGGGGATTATATTGTATCAATTCGGTACAGGCCCCATTAGGGGATTTGCAGTTATGTTGATTATCGGTATTGTGGCAAGTATGTTTACCGCTATCATAGTTACAAGATTTTTATTAAAATTATTGATTGGTATGGAATTAACTAAGAATACCAAACTTTATGGAGTTTAGGGGGTGGTACTTATGAATATTGTACAAAATCGGAAAATATGGTTTTCTGTTTCGGGAATAATTATTGTTCTTGGTTTAGTGTTGGGAATTATAAGGGGAGTCAACCTTGGTATAGACTTTACCGGCGGAACACTGATGGAAATCAGGCTCCATAAATATATACCGACAGAAGAAATAAGGGAAATTACCGACAAATATGATAAAAACTCAAACATAAATATATTGGGAACTGATAAAACAACGATTCAAATCAGGATGAACGAAGATTTCGATAATGAGGAACGCAAGGAAATATTTAAGGAATTTGAGGCAAAATATGATTTGGCGGAAGAAGACCTTTTAAGAGCAGATCAATTTGGCCCTTCTGTCGGAAAGGAAATACAGGGCAAGGCTTTGCTTGCAATTGGGATTTCTATAGTGGGTATGTTAATTTATATAGCTTTCAGATTTGAACTCAGCTTCGCCATTTCCGCTATTATAGCACTAACCCATGATATTTTAATCGTACTGGCTATGTATTCGATACTTCGGGTGCCTATAAATAGTCCTTTTGTTGCTGCAATTTTGACCATTTTGGGTTATTCTATAAACGATACAATCGTCATATTTGATAGAATCAGGGAAAATCTCAAATTTGCAAAAAAAACCGACTATACAAAGGTGGCCAATGAGAGTATTGCGCAATCACTTAGCCGTTCTATAAATACTTCATTAACCACACTTGTTACCATATTGGCTTTATATATTTTGGGTGTGGAGCAGATTAGAGAATTTGCATTGCCTTTGATAATAGGTGTTATAGCGGGAACTTATTCTTCCATATTTATAGCCAGTCCTCTATGGACCATGGTTAAACAAAGACAAAAGGGCGGAAAAATTATTGCTAGGAAGGCCTAATGTTTTGATTGTAGGGGCGAGCTGCGCTCACCTTTTCCTAGGTTGTAGGGGCGAGCTTTGCTCGCCTCAGAACTTTTATTATAGTAGGTGAAATAAATAATGTTGCAAAAAAGGTATTGGACATATAACAAATTAGACAATACAAAAATCGAAGAGCTGATGAATAGTTTTAACATTACAAAACCGGTTGCAAAAATTTTACTGAACAGAAATATAGAAGATTATGATAATGCTAAAAAATTTTTATATCCTGCCATAGAACAATTACACGATCCATTTCTTCTTAAAGATATGGATAAAGTTATTAATAGGGTCAAAAAAGCTATAAAAAACAAGGAAAAAATATGTATATATGGGGATTACGATGTAGACGGAGTTGCAAGTATTTCCATTATGCTTAAGTATTTTAACTCTATAAACTATCCTG
>DASRMN010000209.1:0-3258 GCA_035647935.1 Clostridia bacterium
CAATTTGACCTGAACATGACACAACTGATTCTGCCGCTCTTATCCTTCAGGGTGAAATACATGTGCCCGCTGCTATGGGGGTTATAATTCGAAATTTCACCTTTTACATGTATATGTGCCAAAATCGGATCACTGGTTAAGATTCTCTTTATATATTGATTTACTTCCGAAACAGAGAGGGCTCTAATTTGCATACAATTTACCTTCCTTTAAATTAGCTTATTGTGTCGGTATATTCTATGTATACGGATATTTAATAAAATAATACTAAGCGATTACATTTGCAGAACATGGCCATAACTCTCAGTGAATTGAGATGAAAAATCCGTTAAAAAATTGCGCATGTTCGAGCGTAGCGAGTTTGCGAATTTTAGGATTTTTTATTGAAATGAACTGTAAGAGTTATCCATGGGCGAAACCGTAATCGCGTGTATTTTTTATTAATTTCGAAATATAAAGCTAATTGATATGATGGATTGGGTTATATATTTTTCTATTTGTTTTCTTTTAAACCTTCTTTTTTTATATAATTATCTAAAATACCGTTGATAAAAGGCGGTGATTCATCAGAAGAATATATTTTAGATAATTCAATAGCCTCATTGATTGATACCTTATAAGGTATATCCTCCATGTATAAAATCTCAGAGAGAGCAAGCCTCAGAATTGCCAGATCAACATTTGCAATACGGTTGAGCTTCCATCCCCTGGAATAGTCCTCAATAATTTTATCTATAATTGCTATATTATCTATGGCCTTAGTAAGCACACTATAAATATATTCATTCTGTCTTTCATTGATGTTCTCTTCTTCGAGATGATATTTCATTCTGTTCAAATCAAAATCGTTATTCATATGCATATCAAACAATACCTTCATGCATAATTCCCTAGCCAATTTTCTGCTCATATTTTCACCTCTTTGCAATCCTTCGGTATACAACCATTATATATTATATATTGTTACATGTAACTAAATATTTAAAAGAACCTGACCCCGGAGATTCTCATCCGGTACCCGTTAAAAAGACCAAAAAGGCCATGGTATCAGGTGAACTGCATCCTGAAAGGACATGGTGTTTGATACCGGGCCATGGGGACCGGTACCGTGGTTTACGCTTTTAAAACCATGGTCCCTGTCCCCGTGGCCTACATGGCTCGACCTAATTTATTGCATAGGTCACTGTGTCAGTTTTCAAAAAGAACCACTGAACCTGACCCCGTGGTCTTTTTAAATTTACATAAATTAACCCTCTGCTCATAGAGGGTTAACAAAATATTTTTATTTTAGTTATTTTTTCTCTTCCTGTTCTACATTCTCCTCAGGAAAATGCACACCTTGAACATGTATATTTACCTCATTAACTCCGATACCGGTCATTGTTTCTATGGATTTTTTAACACTCTCTTGAATTTCCCAGGCCACATCGGGAATTTTTGTCCCATATTCAACAATAATATATAGATCTATGATGGCAATTTTCTCTTTTACTTCTACTTTTACTCCCTTAGAGAGGTTCTTTTTGCCGAGTACTTCCGCAATTTCGCCTGCAAACCCCCCACTCATCCCGGCCACGCCTTTAACGTCAATAGCGGCTAATCCTGCGATTGTTGCCACAACATCATCTACAATTTTAACTTCTCCATAATCTAAATTTTCAGTCATATCCATTCCTTCACCCCCTGAATGTCAATTTGATTAATCTATTATATCAAATCTAAAACCTATTGACAAACAGTTCTCTATGACCTGACCCAAATCGGAAATGAGAAGCGAGAAGTTAATATGTTGGAATAACCTCCGATAAGGCGGGTCAAATACTCTGTTTTATTTATTTTCTATTCATAATAATAATATCATCCATTGCGATATCTGTCTCCCTTTTTACAATATCGACTATTTGAGCGACATCCTTTTCTGTTAGTTTTTCGCTGTTTACAACAATATTTATGGACTGATCGCTCAAATAAACTATTGCATCGTCAAATCCTTTTGCCACAATCATGCTTTCCACAAATGTTTCTTTTTCCGTATTTGTAATCGTATTTAATTTGATATTCAATGCTTCAGCTCGCGTCTCTTCATTAGTATTCCTATCATTTATTATATTATTTAGAGAAGTAACCATTTCACCCCTTTTTTTATCTCTTTCTAATTTACTTTCGATAAAATACGAACTGCTCTTCATCAGTTTTTTACTCGTAACTGTTTCAACAATCTCCGAATCCGAGGCTTCGGCTAATTCCGTGGCCTCATTGCTGTTTCTGCTGTCAACAATTACGATATCGTCCGATTTATCCTCTTCCCCAACCTCTATACCGCCCTCGGCTTCCTGTATTGAATCATCCTGAACAGTATCTTTTTCCGCAACATCTTCGATTCCATCCTCACCGAATACGGCTTTCTCGCCAAATAAATTGTCGAGTTCTTCGCTCTCCTTCATCATTGTCAATTCGTACTTTTCAAGTTCGCTGGAAGTTTCAAGAAGCGCCTGTTGATTTAGGCTGTAATTGACATAACCTATGAGGCCCAACATCAGCACTAAAGAAACTATAGCAAAATTTTTTCTTACTTTGGCTGTAAATTTCATAATATATCCCTCCTAAAATTATTTATATATCTTCCCAAAATATAATTGCATGACTTGTTATATTAAAACCGATAGTATAAGTTTGACTTATGAAGGATCTAAAAGCGAGATTCTTCGCTGCATGGGGACCGGTACCGTGGTTTGTGCCTTTAAAACCATGGTCCCTGTCCCCGTGGCTTGCATGGCTCTGCCCAGTTTATTGCATAAGCCACTGTGCCGGTTTTCAAAAAGAACCACTGTACCTGACCCCATGGTCTTTTTAGTCTTTGGCATATACTTGGACCCGATCGCCTGAAACCTGGAGCACAGTTTTTACCGCATCGTAAAGCCGCATTTTTACCTCTATATCATTCGCACCCTCGGCTACAACGATTACACCCCTTATCTGGGGCTTTATCTCCTTTAACACAAGGGGTTTAGCGGTATTATCGTTTGAGATGACAATATTTTCAGTGAGATTTTGTGATTGAACAGTCCTGACACCTCCGCTCGCATCTTTTTCTTCCGAGGCATCTTCGGTTTTGACCGTGTTGGATGCCGGGATAATTTCAGAACTCATATCAAATGTGATCATAACCTCAACTTCACCCGCTCCGCTGATTTTTCCGAGTATCTGTTTCAACCTTTCTTCTATCACCGCCTCTTCTGTTTTAAGCATGTCATTTTC
>DASRMN010000210.1:0-3073 GCA_035647935.1 Clostridia bacterium
CGCATCTGCTATTTTAACGGCTACGTCAACAGGGTTTACGGCAAGAATGGTATCTAAATTCAGGCCTGCGGTAACAATCATTGCAGCCGTAACAGATGAACATGTCAGGAGGAGATTATCCTTAAGTTGGGGTGTGTACACTGTATTAACCAAACGTTTTCATTCTACCGATGATGTAATAGTTGCATCGGTGAACAGGGCTTTAGAGGCCGAACTTATTAACAATGGGGATCTCATAGTTATTACGGCCGGAGTACCTGTGGGGGCAACCGGCACTACAAATTTAATTAAAGTTCATACTATAGGAGAGGTTATTCTATCAGGAACAGTGATAGGAGACGAATCTATCACGGGAAAAGTAGCTATTGTAAACAATGCTGACGATTATGCCAAGGTAAAAAGCGGGGATATTTTAGTAGCAAAATATACGGACAAAGAGTTGGTTCCCCTCATGGAAAAAGCATCCGCCATAATTACGGAGGAAGGCGGCCTGACAAGCCATGGAGCGATTGTGGGGTTAAATTTACATAAGACAACACTGGTTGGTGCATATATGGCGACTGAAAAATTAAACGATGGGGAAATAATTACAATAGATGCCAAAGGTGGATTAGTTTATAGAGGTAAGGCCAGAGTATTTTAATGTGGATGGTACAAGGCGGCTTTGCTATTGAAAGAGATGTGCGATTTTGTTTTAGGAAATAAACAGAGCAAACTACCTGTTTTCAGGATTGATGTAAACAGGCATAATAAAATCATAATTTATTAAATTTGTATTGCCCGAATTTGCGGAATCGGGTTTTATCTTTATGTTCACGGAATCTACATTTTTCAGTGACATAAAGGTGAATACAATTCCGTCAACCATCATTTTATGACGGTTCTGATTATTTTCAGAGGCTTTTATGAATTCTTCATTAAAAATTAGAGTGAGTATTTCATTTTTAATATTATAATCTAATAATTCAACATTGTCGGGCACGACGGGATGCCTTTTGGCATTATAAATTTCAGGCATCGCTTTAAATTTCATCGCTTCAAATATCGCTTCAATATTATTATTATTATTTTTATTATATTGGTTGTCGAACATATCAAAAAGAATCGGCTGCAATAAAAATCTATCGGTATCGGTTATATAGGCCGTATAGATTTCTGTATTTTTTGGCGGGAAAAATGGCTCATCCATGTCTATTCCATGGAAAGGGTCGATTAAATATTCGCCTGTAAGACGAAATTGAACCTTGGAGATTCCATCCACAGATGTTAAAGACCTTACAAAACTATTTACTGCAATGGTAGCTTTTGTGGAACCGTAGCCAAACTCCTCAATATCCCGCGGTAATTTGACATGAGCGGTATCACCGACCTGTCCCGCCGAACCTCCCTCCGGAATAGGAGAAATTGTCGGCAGCCCCAGGCTATTGTCAGGTCCCTGTTCTATATTTCTTATAATCGTTGTAAGGGGATACGTATTGGACTTTACAATTCGGGTAATAGGTATCAAATGGTTAAATTCATTATCCGGGAAATAAAGAGTGAGCGCCATCTCTTTATCTTTGACGGATGAAATAGCCTGTATATAGTTTCCTTTCGTACTGAAGCCGATATTAAATTCGCAGTCTGCGATTTCCATTTCTTTATCTTTTATATTTGGCATGATCTTTAAATTATAAGAGCCGTCCGGTAAATCCAGCTTTTTTTGTTCGAATTCAAATGTAATATATTGGGCATCATTATTATAAAATTCCATAGCTTTATAGTCACCCGACGATACTAATGTATCCAAGGATAAATTTGCAACCTGTTCATTATTAGATGACAATTCGATGGTGAAGGGTTCAGATTCATCAAAGAAAAAATTAAAATTATTTGTTTTAGATTTTGGAGAAAACCCAAATATTATCTGTACATGATTAGAAGAGATTATATTTTGCTCCGCCGTGACGGCAACAACATCCTTGGCAGGGGTAATATTGGGCAATAATGTACTCAGATTGATGTTGCTTGCATAGATGGGCATTCCGGATGCAAGTATTCCTATCAATAGAATTATCAAGATATTTTTTATACCGTGAAACATTTGATCAACTCCAATTCTAATTTGTCCTGATTAGGCTATCATTGATATGAGCGATAAATTCATTGTTCAAATCAAGTCTTGGTCTATATCCTTATTATAGGATACATGTCCGGCTTCGTAAACATAAACCACACAACAAATGTTGTCAAAATAAAAGTAAAACAGTGCAAAATTAAAATTAAGCAGTTTTGTTCGACCCGGTTTGCCAATATAGTGTATATAATGCAATGGAAATGCATGGGTAATAAATGGGCTAATACACTCGGCAAAGTGTTTTAGGATTGCGGATGCACTCGAAAAATTGCACAATCCTGTGTGGTTTTTGTGACGGAAAATAATATATGTTTGAATATAACAAAAAATATAGCAAAAACTATAGTTGACATATGTCATAAACCGGGTATAATAATTGTAGATGGCATATGTCATAAACTGAGTGCAGGGTATAGTAACCGATTTTTAGCAGCCTCGCGCGGTAGAAATTGTAAACGGTATATGCCATGAACCATTGGGAGGTGAATTATATGCCGGGTGGAGATGGATCCGGTCCAACAGGTGCAGGACCAATGACCGGAAGAGGTTTTGGATATTGTACAGATGCGGATGCGGTAGAATACGGTACCGGTTTTGGAATGGGATCAGGGTTTGCTTGTAGGCGCGGTTTCGGTCGCGGCTTTGGACGCGGTTTTGGTCGTGGCTTTGGTCGCGGTTTCGGACTTGGTTACGGAAGGGCTTTTGTCGCAGATCAAGATTCCCCTAAAACACAGAAGGAATTACTTCGGGAGCGAAGGGATTTTCTCAAAAAACAACTCGAAACCGTTGATAAACAGCTGGAGGATTAATCGGTCAGTCAGACAGTTAGCCGGTTGCCCAGAACAGGCAGGTTCGAATTCATTTGAACATAACCCTGAACTGGACAGTCAGTGTTGGCCGGTTGGTTGAGCAGGGGCGATCTTGATCGTCCCTGAATTTTTTAACAGGGTGTATCGG
>DASRMN010000211.1:0-3851 GCA_035647935.1 Clostridia bacterium
TTGAGTCCCAATTCTTCTACGGCAAATTCCGCCAACTGAACGGCTTGGACCTCATCAGACAAACAATTTCTGAAAACATAATCGCCTATTTCGGGAACACCTGCCGCCGTCGAGGAGGAAGATATCATTACAATTCCCGCATCATTGGTTATAGGCCCAGCAGTCATTGTTTCAGGGGTAATTACCCCACCAACTATGGCAGTAACCTTGTCCCGTTCAATGAGTTTTGATGCAGCATTTGCGGCCTCGGTTTGTTCTCCGCGAGTGTCCTCCGATATCAAACGAATCGGTTTTCCGTTAAGCCCGCCGCCTTGATTAAATTCTCCAACAGCAACTTCTACACCTTTTTTGGTGCTTACGCCATAGCTGGCAACATCCCCGGTGAGAGGTCCTATGGTACCGATTTTTATTTCCTCTTTTATCTTATCTCCGGTTTCCGTTCCTTCTTGGGAATCTTGGGCGGTGTCGGAACCATTTGTTTCTTCCTTTTTACCGCACCCCGACAGTAATCCCACAGCTAAAACAACCACCAGAAACAAAATTATAAATTTTGATTGTTTAAACATCAAAAAACCCCCTTAATATATTTGAGACAATAAAGCAATTTTTCCAGACAAGTAAACTAATTTGAATAGACACACAAAAAATGGTGCCTATTTTGTTTTTTTATCTGTTAAAATACCCTTTGACTATATGTCACCCCCTTAACATACAAAAATGGCAAATTATCCATGATAAGACTATAATAAACCATCCTCACGGAACTAAAATCACTAGATTTTATATCATATTATAATCTATCTCTATGGAAATGTCATTAATAAAAATGACAATTTACGAATAAACTTGTGTAAAATATGTATAATCAAGTCATCACAAGGAAAAACATGGGTTTATATACTTAAATACACAAATAACTTAGGTTTGATCCCACAAGGCAAAATCTATTTCTTTTTGTGACATATCCACCTTGTTCACCCTTATCTTCAATGCATCACCTATCCTGTATATTTTTTTCCGCATCTCCCCTATCAATATGTGTCTCTCACTATCATAGATATAATAGTCATCAAACAAATAACTCAAAGGAATTAAACCCTCAATTGTATTGTCCAATTCCACAAATATACCAAAGGAAGTAATTCCTGAAATAACCCCTTCATATCCTTCTCCAATTCTATCTGCCATATATTCTACCTTTTTTAGGTCCTCTGTTTCTCTTTCTGCCTCCTCCGCTGCCCTTTCCCTAATTGAGGATTGTTCCGCAATATCCGGCACTGCCGCTCCCAATTGGCTTATTCTTTTGCCGTGGAGCTTTCCATTGATGGATTCCTTTATAATGCGATGTATCTCAAGGTCCGGGTACCTTCTTATCGGTGATGTAAAATGACAATAATGCACTGCGGCCAATCCAAAATGCCCCAAACTTTTACCGGCATATTTGGCCTTTTTTAGGGACCTCAACATTAAGGTATTTATCAATCTCTCTTCCTTAGCACCTTTCACTTTTCCTAATAAGTCTTGCAGGGCTTTAGGATGTATCCCTGTACTCAATCCCTTTAAATGATACCCGAAATTGTAAATAAACTCATTGAATTCTTCAAGTTTTTCCGGGTTTGGGTCCTCGTGAACCCTGTATATAAAGGGAATATCTTGCCAATAGAAATGTTCCGCAATGGTTTCATTACAAACCAACATAAATTCTTCTATTATATGATCGGCAGTACGCCTTTCATATTTTATAATATCGACCGGTTTGCCGTTTTCATCCAAAATCACTCTGGCCTCCGGGAAATCAAAATTTATTGCTCCTCTGTTTTCCCTGCGTCTTCTCAATATTGAACAAAGTTCACCCATCATTTTAAATTCATTTAACAAATATGAATACCTGTTCTTCAGATTTTTGTTATCATTTTCTAAAATGTCGGAAACATCGTCATATACCATTCTTTCTTTTACATTAATAATACTTTCCGTAATTTCATGATTGATAACCTCGCCTTTGTTGTCTATTTCGATAAACACGGACAGAGCCAGCCTGTCCACCTTTGGATTGAGGCTACAGATTCCATTTGATAATTTACGGGGTAACATAGGTATAACCCTGTCTACGAGATATATGCTTGTCCCTCTCTCTAGCGCTTCCTTATCAAGGGCTGTTCCTTCCCTGATATAATGGGTTACATCCGCAATATGTACTCCCAATCTATAATTTCCGCCGGATAATTTTTCTATAGATATCGCATCATCTAAATCCTTAGCATCTGCTCCGTCTATTGTTACAATAGGCATATTCCTTAAGTCTTTTCTATTTATTTTTTCTTCTTCGCTTACTTCATCCGGAATTTTCATGGCTTCTATTTCTACCCTTTTCGGAAAATCGGCAGTTAAATTGTATTTTCTCATTATAGAAAGAATATCTATGCCTACATCGTCCTTATGCCCGATTATTTCTATAATTTTTCCTTCAGGGTTTCTTCTGGCCCCGGGCCATTTTAAAATTTCACAGACTACTTTATCGCCTTCTTTGGCCCCCTTTGTTTCTTCCTTAGGAATAAAAATGTCCGTAATTATTCTGGGGTCGTCCGGAACCACAAAACCAAAGTTCCTATTATTTTCATATATACCTATAACTTCGGTATTAGCTCTCTCCAGTATTCTAATTATTTCTCCTTCGGTTTTCCTAGGTTCACCATACACTGCATCTTTTCTTGCCACTACCCTGTCATTATTCATAGCGCCGTTAATTAAATTGGCAGGAACAAACACATCAGATATTTCCGGTCTGTCAGAAACCACAAAACCGTAACCTTTTTGATTCATCTGTAACCTACCCACAATTAAACCCATCCGTTCCGGAACACCATATCGCTTTTTTCTCGTTTTAATAATCAGACCTTCTTCGACCATGTTTTCCAGCAAACCGGAAAAAAAACTGTTTTGCTTCCTGTCCACCTCAAAAACATCCATAAGCTCCCCTTTTAGCATCGGATTATAGGCCTTCTCTTGCATAAACTGTAAAAGTTTTTCTTTGATTGGCAAAAATTCCCCTCCCTTTCCCATAACATTATTGTTTATTTTTTATAATCTGGTCTAAAATTATGCCCATCAAGTAAAAAAGGCTCTTAATCTTTAGATCAAGAGCTTATGTTCTATGCTATTTTAGCAAATCTATAAGTAACATAGTTACCCTTTCTCCTATTCATTTTTCCTCTTGTCTTTATTTTCTATTGAATTGCAATCAGAGCAATAGCTACGGCTATAAACAAAAATGCGGCTATTTTCGTAACCCTGTTCAACAAAGCATTAAAACCCCTGTTTTGCTTAGCCCATAACTGTGCACCGCCCCCGGAAATTGCACCGGAAAGTCCTTCGCTCCTGTCCGATTGAAATAATATACTTCCTATGAGTATGATGCATACTATAACTTGAACAATCATTAGAAATGTTCTCAATATTTTTACCTCCCACAATCATGTTTAACATTCCTATTGTAACATAGCAAAGCAATAAAATCAATCAGGCTTATATTATTTTGCCAAAATAATACAGATCCTTCGCAGGTCAAGCTTATGCTGTACGTCTCAGGATGACATTAAGCGATTGTTTAACTATTGCTAAACCATTGTTAAACAATTGTTATTCAGATCCTTCGCGGGTCAAGGGGCAGACGACCCTGTCTGCCCGCGGGTGGACAGAGTCGTCCACCCCTACCCTTCATAGCAGGCGTTCAACCCCCCTACAATACAATCGTTAAACTATTGTTAAACTATTGCTAAACTATTGCTAAACTATTGCTAAACTATTGTTCTACTGTTATTTAACTATAAGAACCTTCGCATAGTAATCGT
>DASRMN010000212.1:0-4219 GCA_035647935.1 Clostridia bacterium
ATGTTCCAGTTACGTGTATTGGTATAATGCGAAATACAAAAGATGCGGGCACCTTTTTCAGGAAAGATTTAAAAGTGAGATTGTGGAAACCGACAGTTATTTTTTAACTGTTCTTCGCTATATACATCAAAACCCGCTGAAGGCAAAAACAGCGGAATCTGTAGCAGGGAGGGAAAACACACGGGGACGGTGCTTTGAAAACACACGGGGACGGTGCTTTTGTGTTGTTTGTTTTATTACACAATGTTATAGTATGATACAGGGGTGTAAGAATGGCAAGGCGAGCAAGAAGGAAAAGCCGTACTGGTATTTATCATGTTATTTCGAGGGGCATTGATAGGCAGATTATATTTGAAGATAATGAAGATTATCGGAGACTATTAGATACATTAAAAGAATGCCAAG
The DNA here is from genome assembly GCA_035647935.1 of Clostridia bacterium. Taxonomy (GTDB): domain Bacteria; phylum Bacillota; class Clostridia; order Peptostreptococcales; family Natronincolaceae; genus JAAZJW01. Next base: position 406 of record DASRMN010000212.1, read on the forward strand.
AAAAAAGTGGCTGTGAAATTTATGCCTATTGTCTTATGGGCAATCATATTCATTTATTGTTAAAGGAAAACAAAGAGGACCTAGGTATTATGTTTCGTAGGCTGGGTGCAAGCTATGTGTATTGGTATAATAAAAAATATAAGCGCCGGGGTTATTTGTTTCAGGGCAGGTATAAAAGTGAGGCAGTTGAATCAGATAGCTATTTTTTAACGGTGCTTCGCTATATCCACCAAAATCCATTAAAAGCGAAAATGGTAAGTGATATAGCCGATTATCCCTGGAGTAGCTATAGGGAATACATGGAAAAATCAAGAATTTGTAACATAGAGTTTGCCCTCAATTTATTTTCCGAGGACAGGGAAAAAGCTATAAAGTTATTCAGAGAATTTAATTTGGCTGAAAATAAGGGTCAGTGCTTAGAATATAACCAAAATGAAAGATTAAATGATACGGAAGCTGCTGCTTTTATTAGGGGTGTTGCCAAAACCCAAAGTTCAACAGAAGTCCAAAATTTCACAAAAGAGGAACGTAATAAAATTATTAAAAAGTGTAGGGAGCATGGGTTATCTATTAGACAAATTGTAAGATTGACTGGTGTAAGTTTTGGGATAATACGAAACATATGAATTATGGGTAGATATTTAGTTATCTGATCGGAACCCTAGAATTAAGGGAGAACATATAAGGAAAGAAAGAATAGAACACAATAGCACCGTCCCCATGTGTCTCCTAAAAGAGAATTCTCTATGCGTCCACTGTGAAAAAGAAGGGAGGCTTACCCCGGCAACGGAGGTGGATCACATCATTCCCCACGGCGGGAACAGAAAACCTTTCTGGGATAGGAATAACTGGCAGGCCCTTTGTAAAAACTGCCACAGTAAAAAGACCGCCCGGGAAGATGGCGGCTTTGGGAATATTTGGGGGGTTAACTTAGCATTAGGTCATATATCTTTTTAGTTCTTTATAAAAGTTTTCCCTAGTGCCAGCTATGATGATGACTACCATTTCGCCATTTTCAAGTTGAGAGATCCTATAGGCAAGCTCATAATTTGTACGATTATGATAAATATCGAGGCTGTAAATACCTTTTAGGTCGCCAGATTTAGCGTCTCCTATTTTAGGATTTGTTCTTATACTTGCAATTGCTTCCTTGAATGAATTCTTAAGCTTCTTGTCTTTAAGTTTTTTAAAATATTTTTCTGCCATTGGGTTATAGACTACAGGAAGCATTATTAAGCCTCCGTTTCTTCATCGTCGAAGATATCGTCTGTTGGGTCTATATAATTTACAGAGGCTGCCTTGGCAATTTCATCAGCCTCTTCGATTAACTTTTCAACAGCAGGTCTGACTTTACGATTGGCCTTTTTAAACTCGGTTAATAGTTTTTCACCTGAAAAACCTTGCTCAATTAGATCTTGTAAGATCTCCTCAGCAAAAGCAGGATCTTCTTTTTTTACAGGTAAAAGGATCAGCATATCTTTAGAATAGATACAGTCAAGTTCTTTATCTAAACCTAAAGAATCAAAATATTTTGCGGGGATAGTGATCTGCCTTTTGCTGGAGATATTAATCCGGCGTTTTTCCATTTGTCCATCTCCTGCATTTATATTTGTTGTTAACATTATTTTATGCTCCTTTCAATTAAAAATGCATAAGCAAGGAAACAAAGTTCCTTACTTAAATTGTAAGGCTTTAGCTGACAGTTGTCAAATGGATTTTACAATTGCCACTCCTAGGGGGTAGACATCTTCCCGAAAGCCTTGAAACGAAATGGGAAATGGGGACAGGTCCAAAAAGGGAAACGGGGACAGGCACCGTTTCCCACCATTTCCTTACATTTCCACAGGACGCAATAGATTCCATTTACCACCGGCTCGGGAAAAACAGGCAATTTGGTCCGGTTTTGCACCTTCCACCTCCTGCTTCCAGAATGGGTTAGGTTCCAATGAACTATTCAAAGTTGTTGGCTCTTTTTTTGTTTCAAAATCCTAAAAACATGATAAAATAACAGTAGAGAAGCAAATAAATTTGGAGGAACATTATGATAATTTTAGGCCCTATGTTAGACTTTGTTTTCAAAGCCCTAGAAGGAATTGAAATAGAGGAGTGAAATTATGGAGACAGCTATAAATCAATTAATGGAAATATCGGCAGATGAAAAAATGAGAGAGTTATACAGGGCAAGAGAAAAGGCAAGACTGGACATGATATCAAAGTTAAAGTATGCAGAAAATAAGGGAATAGAAAAGGGAATAGAAAAAGGAATAGAAAGGGGAATAGAAAAGGGGGAAACAAAAGCACTTGCAAGAACCGCCATAAGACTTTTAACCAGAAGGTTTGATTTCATGTCGGAGGATTTAAAACAAAGAATAACGGAACTGGATGCACCAACACTAGAAGCCATAATTGATAATATATTTGAATACAATAGCCCGGATGATGTTAAAAAGTATATCCGGTGACATTAGGAATCGGGGAGACAAGGCCAAGGGGAAACGTGGGACGCTGCACCGGTTCTATTGGAGCAAAATGTACACAGGAAACATACAAACAGGAGACAGTTATTCAAGACTAAAAAAATGCGTAACAATAAACATATTAGATTTCAAAACCCTGCCATTGGAAAAATTATATTCAAAATTTCATATAACAGAAGACGAAACAGGATATAAATTAACAGACGTATTAGAAATATATTATTTAGAATTGCCGAAATTAAACGATGAAAAATTAAAACATACAATAGATGAAGATGATCCTATAATTCAATGGATGATGTTTTTAGAAGCAAGGAACGAGGAGGTATTGGATATGTTGGCAAAAAAGAGCCCGGAGATAAAAAAGCAAAAAGCATCCTAGAGGTAATGAGTCAGAGCAAAAAAGCAAGAATGCTTTACGAAGCGAGAGAAGCCCAGTTGCATGATATAGCAACCGGTCTGGAGGAAGCAAGAGAAGAAGGCAGGGCAGAAGGCAGAGAAGAAGAAAGAGAAGAAAGAGAAAAAATGGCTATAAACGTGGCAAGAAAAGCATTAATAAAGGGTTGGGGAATAGAAGAAATAACAGATATTACAGGATTAACTATAGAAAAAGTAGAAAGAATAAAGAAACAGGGGGAGTAGGAACAAGTGTCGCAAGGGAAAAAAGGGAAATGGGAACAGGTTGTGTGGGAGCAGCTGTCAAGGCTGAAAATCTAATGGCGTGAAAGTCGCCTATCATCAATTAGCCGGTTCGGATAGTTAGCATATCCGGGGCATGGGGAGGTAACAAACCGTGGTGTGCCCGGCATGAGCGATAACTTGGCGATGAAAGTCTGCTGAGGACTTGGTAGTGGGAACCATCAGTTTATTGCTGTTTTTTGCCTACCCTTCGCCCGTTCACAAAACCACGGTAACAGATTTCTTAGCCTGTCGGGAAAGATACAGCAAATGAAGACAGTTACAGGATATCAGGTTATTGCTAGTTCAGGCAAACGGTACCTGTCCCCACCTGTCCCTATGGTTTCTGTGGTTTCTGGTTTCCTGTGGTTTTCACATTTCCATAGAAAGCGGTGACCACCATTTATCACTAACCCGGGGAAATAGGGATTAATGAAGGCAGTTATAATAATTAAGCAAAAATATAATTGGCCTTATATTTTACCTTTAGATTCTTGATTCTGGAATAGATTTGGTATAGAATGAAAATATGCAATAACCCCATCCAAGGGCAGTCTTTTAAAATTAATAACAAAAAATCGATCTCAAATAATATGCACCAAAACCTGTCGAATGAAGACTATGTATTTAATAATAACAAGGATACATCTAAATAAAAT
>DASRMN010000213.1:0-5233 GCA_035647935.1 Clostridia bacterium
ACCCAAAATTCCTACTTTTATTATATTGAACGATAAATTTGAAGAAATAGGAGCTTTTATTGAAAATCCCAAAGCACTCAGCGATATTGTGAGCAACGGCAATCAGGTAGAAGTTGTTGTGGCAAAGCGAAAATACCAAAAAGGGGAATATGTCAATGAGACTATAAAAGAAATGGTTAACATCATAAAAAGAAGACCCGATTAGTCGGAAGCGACAAAGCTGACACGGCATGTAATGTCACACCACGATAAATGAAAACATTGTTTTTTGTAGGGGCAGACGACTCTGTCTGCCCGCGGGTGGACAGGGTCGTCCACCCCTACCTTTCATAGCAATGACATGAAGATTAAACTGACTTCCGGCATGGTAGGGGTGATTTCAATCGCCTGATGGGCAAACAACAACCAAAGATGAAATGTTATGGAAGCAAGGAGAAGATTTTGATGATTCAAGTTATAAAGCGGGATGGGAGAACGGCAGATCTTGATTTAACCAAAATTGTAAATGCAATCAACAAGGCAATGGCAGAAACCAAGGAAGGCATAGACGAGGAGCTGAGCATGCAGATTGCAGAAGAAATCGGTGAAAAAATAAGAAGTCAAATAGAACCCATGCACGTGGAAGAAATACAGGATATCGTGGAAATGAAACTGATGTCTTCGCACAGAAAGGATGTAGCCAAACGTTATATTATTTATAGGAATGAAAGGGCCAAGATAAGAAACATAACCGAAAAAAATGTTAAGGCCTTGTTAACCGATAGGTTTATTAGTAAATATAAGCACCAATTATCGCCCCTGAACCAACTGGGCAATTTTGTGTATTACCGTACATATTCCAGGTGGTTACCCGACCAGAGGAGAAGGGAATTTTGGTGGGAAACTGTCAGAAGGGCGGTCGAATATAATTGTAGTCTGGTACCTACAAGAAGAGAAGAGGCAGAAAAGCTATTCGATAATATTTATAATCTCAAACAATTCCTATCAGGCAGAACATTTTGGGTAGGAGGAACAACTGTTACCGAAAACCATCCTATGGCTAATTATAACTGTTCTTTTCTGGTTATAGACAGTTTCGAAGCATTCAGGGAACTTTTTTATTTGTTGATGATCGGTTCGGGGGTGGGCGCCAGAGTTTTGAAGGATGATGTAGAGAATCTTCCGGGTCTGAGAACCGACTATGAAATTATACATAAGGACTATACGCCCATACCCCATGACGCAAGGGAAGATAATACCAGCTTACTCTTTACGCATAATAACACGGTCAAAATCACGGTGGGGGACAGTAAAGAAGGCTGGATACAGTCATTGGATTTTTTCTTCAGATTATTATACAGCAATGAATTCAGAAATATTAAGACAATCATCGTGGATTATGACCATGTCAGGCCAAAAGGAGAAAGATTGAAAACCTTTGGCGGGACAGCCAGCGGGCATACAAGTTTGAAAAATATGTTTCATAAAATAAATAAAATAATCAAAAATAACAAAAATGTGAACGGTTTAAGAAGGATAAAACTGAGACCCATCCATTGTTTGGACATTGCCAACATTATTGGGGAAAATGTTGTTGTGGGTGGCGTCAGGCGTACGGCCGAAATGATTCTGATTGATCCCGAGGATAGGGAATGCATAGAAGCCAAATCCGAGTTATATAATCAAATTGACGGGCAATGGATAGTCGACCAAAGTATTATACATAGACAGATGAGCAATAACTCAATTTATTATACAGAAAAACCAAGCCGCGAAAAATTGCACTGGCAAATACAACAGATGCGTTATTCCGGGGAGCCCGGGTGGGTTAATGCGGAAGCCGCATCGAAAAGGAGACCTAATATGCAGGGTGTGAATCCCTGCGGGGAAGTATTGCTGGATTCACAAGGCCTGTGCAACCTGACCACGATCAATGTATTGGCATTTGTAAAAGAGGATGGAACACTGGACATAAACAGCCTTCTGGAGGCCCAAAGACTATCTGTCAGAGCAGGGTACAGGATGACCTGTGTGGAGCTCGAACTGCATAACTGGAACAAAATACAGCAAAGGGACAAATTGGTCGGATGCTCCCTTACCGGGTGGCAGGATATGGTTAATGCTACCAACATGATCAAGGAGGAAGAAGCCAACGTATTGAGCATGTTGAGAGAGACGGCACGGGAAGAAGTGAATTCATATGCCAAGGAAATCGGGCAAAATGTTCCCTTGCTGGTGACTACCGTAAAACCTGAAGGAACACTGAGCCAGTTGCCTACTGTATCCAGCGGTGTTCACTATTCACATGCACCTTATTATATAAGAAGGATAAGAATCAGTTCTGACGATCCTCTGGCAAAGGTGTGTGAGGATCTGGGATACCCCGTCTTTCCGGAAATCGGACAAGATGAGGATACATGCGATACAAAGGTAGTGGAATTTCCGGTGAAAGCGCCTGAAGGAAAGACAAAATACGATGCTTCTGCAATAGAACAATTGGAGAATTATAAACTGTTCATGGAAAACTATGTAGACCATAACTGCTCTATCACTGTCCATGTCAGGGAGCATGAATGGAAAATGGTTGAAGAATGGATATGGCAAAATTGGGATGACGTTGTTGCGCTCTCATTTTTAGCCCTTGACGATAATTTTTATCAATTGTTGCCATATGAAGCAATCAGTGAAGAAGAATATAACAGAAGAAAGAGTGAGATGAAACCTTTTATCTCTTCATTAATCAGTAAATATGAGAAGCAGGAGACAAGTTTGAATATAGGCGGTAATATCTGCGAATGCGATAACGGGGCATGTTCCATACGGTAGGGTTTCCCCTGCCGTCCGGAAGCCGGATATCAGTTTACCGGTGTGCCGGATTTTATAAAAAAACCACGGGATTTACTATCCCCGTGGTTTTCCATATTTTGCATTTCAAATTATTGACCAACCGACCCCTGACCAACTAATTTCTGACCAACCGGGACACAGTGGGGGACGGTTTTTCTTGTGTTGTGTCCCTCCAACGACACAAAAGAACCGTCGTCCCCCTGTGTCCTTCAACCGACCAACTTATTTTTCTTCTTCCTTAGCAGCCTCTATCACCTTTTCGCTGATTGTATGAGGGGCTTCCTCATATCTCATAAATTCCATGGAGAAATTGCCCCTGGCTTGAGTCATTGACCTCAGATCCGTTGCATACTTAAACATTTCAGATTGAGGTGCCTCCGCAATTACTAATTGCATTCCTTTGGATTGCGGCTCCATACCCAAAATTCTGCCTCTGCGCTTATTCAAATCACCCATTACATCACCCATATAATCTTCAGGCACCATTACCTCAACCTTTACAATGGGTTCCAGTAATACCGGGTTAGCAGCTTCTATTCCTTTCCTGAATGCTACTGATGCCGCAATTTTAAATGCCATCTCTGAGGAGTCAACCTCATGGTAGGAACCGTCATATAATATGGCTTTAAGGTTAACTACCGGATACCCGGCGAGTACTCCCGATTCTAAACATTCTCTCAATCCTTTCTCTACCGCAGGTATATAGGATTTCGGAACCGACCCGCCAAAAATTTCTTCTTCAAATTCAAAATCGACATTAGCAGGTTCGAAACGGATTTTAACGTCACCGTACTGTCCGTGTCCTCCCGATTGTTTTTTATGCCTTCCTTGAACATCGGATTTGCCCTTGATGGTTTCGCGATAAGGAACCTTAGGATCCCCAAGTGTGACATCTACGCCGAATTTATTTTTCAGTTTACTTGTAATTATATTGATATGCAGTTCTCCTTGTCCGAAAATAAGGGTTTGTTTTACTTCCGGATTTCTTTCGAAATAGAATGAAGGGTCTTCTTCCGCCAGACGTTGAAGTCCCGAACTGATTTTTTCTTCGTCACCTTTTGATTTGGGCTCGATACTCAGAGCGAGTTGGGGTTTTATAAAATCTATGCTGTCATATATAATAGGATCGTTTATACTGCACAATGTATCTCCGGTATTAGTATATTGTAGCTTGGCAATGGACACTATGTCTCCTGCCAATGCTTCCCCTATTTCAATCTGGTTTTTTCCCCTCAATAAAAATAGGGAGCCGACTTTTTCTTTTCTATCCTTATTTGTGTTCAGTACTTCCATATCCAACGCAAGTTTGCCGGATTTAATTCTCAAAAGGGATATCTTGCCTACATAAGGGTCAACTATTGTTTTAAATACCTGTGCCGAGAAAGGTTCATCCGGTTCCAAGGTTCTTTCGATAACTTCATCTCTGTTTCCCGGATTATAGCCTTCTTTTATAGGCATATCCGCCGGTGAAGGAGAATAATGCACCAACATATCCAATAAAGAGTGAGTACCTATGTTTTTAGCAGAGGAACCGCATAAAACGGGAACTATATCTCCGCCTATAATACCTTTTCTTAATCCTTCCTGGATTTCTTGTTCTGTGAAGGCTTCACCTTCAAAGTATTTTTCCAATAGGGCCTCATCGCTTTCAGCAACAGATTCCAAAAGCATTTCACGAATTGGTTCTACCTGCCCCATTAAATCTTCCGGTATAGGTTTTTCTGTATAACTCTTTCCGTCATATTCTTCTGCAACCATTTTTACAATATTTATATTACCTACGAAATCTTCGTTTTTGCCGAGTGGAATTTGGAACGGAGTGACCTTATTGCCGAATTTCTCTTTCAAATCATTCAACACTTTATCAAAATCAATGTTTTCACGGTCCATTTTATTGACAAAAATAAATGCGGGTTTTTCGTTGTCTGTAACAAAGTCCCATGATTTTTCCGTACCTACTTCTATACTGTTCGAAGCATCTACTAAAATGACTGCCCCATCAGCAGCCTTCAAAGCACTCTGCACCTCACCTATAAAGTCGAAATATCCCGGTGTATCCAGAATATTAACTTTATGTTCTTGCCATTCTACCGGGATTGAAGATGTACCGATTGATATGCCTCTTGCAGTTTCTTCTTTATCAAAATCCGAAACCGTGTTTCCATCCTCGATCCTGCCCATTCTATTAACTAATTCGGTAGAAAATAAAATGGCCTCCGTTAATGTTGTCTTGCCGGAACCCCCATGGCCCAAAAAAGCAACATTTCTAATGTGTTTCGCTTCATATATTTTCATGCCTTTCCTCCTCGCTATTTGTGCAACTGATTTTTGGATTGTTAGTTGAAATATTCTATACAACCACTGGAAATCCTTTTTTATTTTCAGTAATTTTTAATTACATTAGTTA
>DASRMN010000214.1:0-7221 GCA_035647935.1 Clostridia bacterium
ATAATTACTTTCCGTTTTTACGTAAAAATATCCTAAACGCCCTTGTGCCCCGTTCGGTAGTTCAATTCTTTAAAAACCTGAATCAGTTTCTTGTTGTTTTCATTGTCTTTAACCGCTATTCTTATATAATTTTTCGGTAAACTGACAAAAGAACCGCACTTTCTGATAAGAATCCCCTTTTCTAAGAAAAAATTAAAAATATATTCCTCGTCCCAATCGATTAATTTAATCAATATATAATTTGAATGGCTTGGAACCGGAACAATACCGGCAATTTTTGATAGTTCCCTTTGAAGATAGTCCCTCTCCCTTTCTATATAGTCCCTACTTTTTTCAATATAGTCCTTAATATGTTTTTTGTTGTTACATATATATTGGCCGGATATATCGGCCAAGGAATTAATGCTCCAGGGCAATCTTATTCCCCTTATTTCTTCAACCTTTTTATCAGAAGCACATCCGTATCCCAGTCTTATACCGGGCAGGGCAAAGAATTTTGTCGCGGCCCTTATAATTCCTACATTCCGATAATTATATTTTTCAAACAATTCTATACTGTTATAATCTTTCGGACAAAATTCAAAAAAGGCTTCATCCAGTAATAAGTACCCTCCCTCTGATTCCATCAACAGGTAGATATCTAACAATGTATCTTCTTTTATTCTAAGTCCCGTCGGATTATTCGGGTTCCCCAATATTAACAGATCATCCTTTTTTATCAGGTCTCTTAAAATATCAATATCAACAGTAAAATCTTTTTTATAGGGTATTCTCACAACCTTTTTGCCATGGATCAAGGCCCTGTTTTCATATTCGGAAAAACCGGGTACCATAACCATCACTCTGTCGGCTAACATAATAAAATCATTAATTATTTCTACCGCACCATTTCCGACTAAAACATTATTGTAATCACAATTCAAATAGTTTGATACTGATTTCCTCAATGCCCTATACTGAATGTCCGGGTAGGATGTCAGCGTATCAAAACTATCTTTTAACTTTTCCTCCAACCCTTCGGGAAATCCCAGAGGATTTATATTACTGCTAAAGTCTACCAATCTTCCGTCAAAACAGTTTTTGTAAGTTAATAAATCCCCACCGTGTTCCATTTTTTCACCTTCTTTGGACTATGTTATAGGGTATAAAGTATGGACAGTTATTTTCCTTATCCTCATATATATGCGCATAAATTTTAAAAACATCTTTAAACAGTTTTGACTGCATTATATATTCCGATGTTCCATAATCGCAAACCCTTCCATCCTTTAATACGTAAATATTGTCGGAATATCTGGCTGCCTGATTTAAATCGTGTAAAACCATAATAACCGTTAACCCCAAAGATTCATTCAGTTCCTTGATCAGTTCCAACACTTCCAGTTGATAGGATATATCTAAATATGTAGTCGGTTCGTCCATTATTAATATTTTGGGTTCTTGTGCCAACGCCATAGCAATCCAAGCCCTTTGTCTTTCGCCTCCGGATAGGGTAGTTACATATCTGTCTCTAAATTCAAAAAGCCCGGTCTGTTCCATTGCCCGCTTTATAACCATTTTATCTTTTTTGTTCAGTCTTTTCCCCAACCCCAGATGAGGGTACCTCCCATAAGAAACAAGATTTTCAACGGTAATGTCCGCCGATATATTCTTCACTTGGGGCAACACAGCTATGTTTCTCGCCAACACTTTGGTTGGTATGCTATAAATATCTTTGTTATAAATTTCGATGTTTCCCGACTTAAATTTTAAACATCTGGATATCGCCTTAACAAGTGTCGATTTCCCGGAACCGTTCGGTCCGATTATGGTAACAATCTCCCCTTCCTTTATTTTAATGCTTACATCCTGTAGGGCCACCCTGCTCCCGTATTCAACTTTCAGGTCCGTTGTTTCTATGGCTATCACTGGTATCTCTCCTTTTGCCTTAACAAATACAGAAAAAACGGCGCTCCCAAAGCCGCCATTATAACGCCCACCGGTATTTCCATCGGTATAAAAAGTATTCTGGCCAGGGTATCACATATCATAACTACAGTACCGCCCAAAAATATGGTGCTTGGAAAAAGATATCTGTGGTCCGAACCGATAAACAGCCTGGATATGTGCGGCACCATAAGTCCTACAAAACTCAATAATCCCACCACCGAAACTGCGGCCCCGGCCAAAAATGAAGCTATTATAATAAATATAAACCTTGTCCTTTCTACATTGATACCGAGCCCGGTGGCTATTTCATCTCCCAGCATAAGGATATTCAGTTTATTGGGTAAAAACGCTGTTAATACAACACCGATTATAGCATATGGGAGAATTATTCTTACGTCCTTCCAAGTAATAGCGGATAAACCGCCTACCATAAAATTAATAACTCCCGATACCCTTTCGGGGAAAAATGTCATAATAACGTTACTACCTGCACTGAACAAGGATGATATAGCAACCCCGGCCAGTATCAATCTGGTGGGAAAAGCACCGTCCTTCCATGCTAAGGCATAGACCAACAATGCGGCAAACAGTGCACCGATAAATGCTCCTACGGGTAACAGGTAGTAATGTCTCGGGAAAAGAATAAGTATAACGAGCCCTAGAAAGCCTCCCCCGGAGGACACTCCTATTATATTGGGGCCCGCTAGGGGGTTTCTCATTACACCCTGGAGTATTACTCCCGATAAAGAAAGACATATCCCCACCAAAGCAGCAACAATGGTCCTCGGTAATCTCAAATTCCATATTATTTGATAGTCGGTGGAATCGCTTTGTTTCAATATTATTTTGATTATATCTATAAGGTTTATTTTAACCGCACCGTTTCCGACACTATAGAAAAAACTTACTATAAATAGCAGGATAAATACAACAAGTATAAATCCCTTACTGTGACTTTTCTTTAATGCCTTGATCATATGTATCCCCTCTATTTAAACGCCTCCGGGTATAAAATTTCGGCCAATCCCATGTAAGCCTCCGCATATCTATGGTTTGCTTTATATGTGTAAAGATCGTTTGGCAGTACCATATATCTATCATTTTTTACTGCGGATAGTGTACTCCAAGCCGGGTTAGATTCTGCGTCTGCTTTTATCCTTTCCTCGATTGCTTCCTTATCCGAACCCATGGTCTGGACAAATATAAAATCGGGGTCTTCTGCAATAATCTTCTCGATACTGAAATTCTTATCGTTTAGCAAACTATTAGAATCATCGGCTATGTTTATCGTGCCTAAGTCCTTAAGGATTTCACCCAACGTTGAATTGCTCCCGCTTGCGGTTAATGCGTTTGAAGCGGCAAACATAATCAAAATTTTAGGTTTATTGTCCCCGGGAACATTATCAATTATTTCTTGTATTTCCTCTTTAATCTTTCCCGCCTCTTCTTCATACAAATCCATTCTGTCATTTATAGTAGCAAACAGTTTTGCTGTCTTGAAATAATCATCCTTAAATTCGTAGGCCACAGGTATTACAGATATATTGTTTTCTTCAAGGGATTCGGTCAGTTTTTTATGGGATTTAGAATTAGCACTTAGTATAACCAGTTCGGGATTTAAGGAAATTACCTTTTCCATGCTTACAGATCCGAACCCGCCGACTATGTCTACCCCCTCTATATCCAGGGCAGTCCCTGTACCGCCTTCTACCATCCCGACTAATTCCCCACCGTTTCTGATCCATATATCAATAAGAGACGGAAATAAAACCACTACTCTTTCAGGTTTTTTGTTTATGGTAATTTCTGTCCCTCTGCCGTCTAAAAATTTTACTGTATGGTCATCGGAAATTATCCCATATTCGTCTTGGTTTTGCAGTTCTTTATCCCCTTGCTCAACATCCGGATTATCTGTTTTTGTAAAATCATTTTTTTGTTTATTTGTGCATGCAACAAAAATCAGAGAAACCAGAACCAAAATCAGAACCAAATAATTTTTTCTTGTGTTTTTCATAATCAACGCCCTTTCCATATAATCCTTTCATACAATATCCCCTTTTTTTCACAAATAAAAATCCCTAACCGATAAAAATTAGGGATTGAAAAGACTCATAAAAAAATAAGCTCACCATTCCCACCGAAGGTTACTTTTGTTACTACTTTAGGCAGGTCTCCTGGCTTATGAATCTTCCTACTTTCGGCACCTTCCCGGACACTCATCCAGTGGCATAAACCGATTTCGTCATCATTTACAGTAGCGGGGGCTGCATGGGATTTGAACCCATTTCCCTTTTAATTTAAAAACCTAAAATGTTTATATTGAATTTGCCTATATCTTAACACAGTTTTTGACAATATACAATAAGGAAAGGTAAATTACTAAACTGAGCATTAAGGTTCTAAACATTATTTCAATTGTATTATAAATATGTATATCTTCTATCTTGTTGCATTCATCCCCTATAGTCGGCTTTTTTACCAATTGCCCTTGATAATAGCTATCTCCCCCTAACTGAATACCCAGCAACCCTGCTACCGCCGATTCCGGATATCCGCTGTTGGGACTTTTATGATTTCTGCTGTCCCTATTCATTATTCTAAACCCTTGTTTCACATTGAACCTACCGATAGAACTCATATTCATGAGAATAGCCGTTAATCTCGACGGAATCAGATTGAAAAAATCATCTGTTTTCGCAGCAAAAAAACCCAAATCCATATATTTATCATTCATATATCCCAGCATAGAATCCATAGTATTGATAAATTTATATGCAATGCCTCCCGGCGCTCCCAGTAGCATAACATACAATAGGGGCGCTATTACTCCGTCGGAAGTATTTTCTGCAACGGTTTCCACAGTGGCACGAATAATTTCATCTTGATTTAAATGTCTTGTATCCCTGCCCACTATGTGGGAAAGTCTAAGCCTACCTTCTTCAATCCCTTGATTCAAGGCCTCGTAAACCTTGATTGCCTCATCTGCCAACCCTCTGGCAGCAATACAGGTATAAATCAGGTAGGTATTGATTATATTATAGAGTACCTTATGGCCCTCCACTTTGTCTAAAATCAAGCGGCTTAAAAAGAATCCCAAGGACACATTTATTATAACAATAAAAAAACCTGCCAATTTCAACTGTTTTTTTGTACCTAAAGTCCTTCTGATGATTTTTTCTTCAAGATATATTATCTTTCCCATCAATTTAACGGGATGTGGGAATTTATATGGGTCCCCTATTATAAAGTCTATTATTACCGCTATCAATAGGTTAAACATTTCTCGTCTCGACCAGCTTGTATATGTACTGCATGTCCATATTTTCTCTTATTGTTTTTGCTGCCTTGTCGAGCTCCTGTTCTATTGCTTCCCCGACATAATTTTTATCCATATGGACCAAAAACTGTCCGTCTAACAATTCCAAATCCATGTAAGGAATAACACCCACTACGGGAATGTTCAGAAGTTCTTCTATCATTTTAATCCCCGGAGCCAACAGGTCCTTGTCCCCTCTGAATTTATTGATTATCATTCCCTTAATTCTTGATCTTTCCTCAGCCCCCAGTAACATTACCGTACCGTACAACGCTGCAAACGCACCACCTCTATCTATATCGGTAACAAGCAATACCGGTGCATCCGCGATTTTGGCCATTCCCATATTTACAATATCATTTTCGTTTAAATTAATTTCGGCCGGACTGCCTGCACCCTCTATTACCACAATATCGTTCAGTCCACGAATTTTGTTATACTTCTCCTCAATCATTTTTCTGAGGGTAACACGATATTTAAAATAATCCTTGGCGGCCATAATAGAAGAATCCTGTCCGTTTATCACTACCAGCGACCCGGTATCCGAGTTAGGTATTAATAATATAGGGTTCATATCCGGCTCCGGTTCCAATCCTGCGGCTATTGCCTGTAATGCTTGGGCCGTACTCATTTTTTTGCCGTCTATGGTTGTATAGAATTTTGAAGACATATTTTGTGATTTAAAAGGAAATACGGAGTAACCGTCCTCTTTGAATATCCTGCATAAACCGGCACATATAAGACTTTTACCGGCAGATGATGTTGTCCCTTGAATCATAATCCCAGGCATATTTATCCTTCCCTTTACTTAATTAATATTGATAATGTTATCATAGCGCTTTATTTTTGTAAAACATAAATAGAGGAAATTCCTAATAACCCTGATCTGAATTTTTAATCTTGTTGATATTTCCTGTTAAATTTATTAATATATATGAGACCCTATCTTATAACCGTAACTACGGTTTCTAATAATTAAACAATAAGGGAAAAAACACCCAATATTTGTTTTGATAAAAGGATACGATAAAATGAAAAAAAGAACCTTTTTCGCATTTGATTTAGACGGAACGGTAACAAAGCAAGAAATTTTACCCATAATAGCAGAGGAATTGAACATTGAAGATGAAATGAGACTGTTAACCGAGTTAACCTTAAACGGCACTATAGGTTTTGATGAGTCCTTTGAATTCAGGGTAAATATTTTAAAAAAGATACCCCTGTCCAGGATTCATGAAATTATCTCTACAATTGAACTCGACAGGGACATTGAAAATTTCATTCATAAAAATAAAGAAAACTGTGCCATAGTAACCGGCAACCTGGATGTATGGTTAACGCCCTTAATTCAACGTCTGGACTGTAAATTTTATTCGTCAAAGGGGTATGCCAGAGGTGATAGACTCATAGGACTCACGGAAATAATAGATAAAAGCAAGGCCATCTCCGAAATCAGAAAATATGCGGATAATGTTGTGTCCATAGGAGAAAGTGCAAATGATATCCCCATGTTTGCCGAAAGTGATATTACCGTTGCTTTTGGAGGGGTTCATCAACCCGCAATGGATATTATCCAAATTTCAGACTATGTGATTTATGATGGGAATACTTTGTGCCGTCTGCTAAATACATTTTTATAGGGGTTTTCTTTTCTAACTGATCCTGCAACTGATAACCCTGTTGTTGGACTTGTCCGATTTCAGACACCAATGACCGATAAGAAGACGTTTTGTTTACCATTCTCATCCTACTTTCTTAAGAATATCCCCCAACATCAGATGTCAGACGAAACGTCTCTCCACCAGGTATTAATGGTTACCTTCGAAAAAGTAACCAAAATGATATTTTTTATAGAAAACTTGAGGCCGAGTAACTGGATATAACGGGTTGTTAATCAGAAACCTAGCCTATTCGTATCTAAAACACGTCAAACTGCATAAAAATACCTGACTATTGATAAACTTGCTTCCATAAAC
>DASRMN010000215.1:0-6236 GCA_035647935.1 Clostridia bacterium
TTAGTAAGCTGTCGGGTGAAATGGGCATCTCATTAGGACAGATGTTTGGGACTGACCTAAGAGATATTGTGCAAGAAAACGAAGATTTTTTTACTGAATATATGCCGAATTACAAATTTTCAGCCCTGTATGCAAAAAACATTGGCGATGAACTTAAAGATATGCTCCATAAGGATTTTTTAGAAAACATCAGTTTAGTTATGTCTGATTATAAAAAGGGAAATAATTTAATAGATTTTTTGGACGACAGTATACTTTCGGTAAAGTTTAACCTTGACGGTTATGAGCATGAAACCATGGATGACATAAGGATGGTTTGTATTGCCAATGCACTGGGCATGTGTAACATGAAAGTGGATATGGGTCGTGTCATTTATCCTGAGAGTTCTTCAGATGAATGGCATCATTTAAGTTTAAAATGGTCTAAAGGGAACACCTATTTTAATGATTTTGCTATGTTGGATATGGTTTCTATTCATGAACTGGAGGAAAGGGTCAGGCGTTTTCTTGCCATTGATTACATTTACGAGCATAACTACAACAGAATTGATATTTATATTGACCACTTTGAGGAAGAAGCATACTTCGTACTCATTACCAATAATGAAATAGTTGATTTTGTGGAAAACGGGACATACGAAAAGATTTCGGATTATATGTATCTAATAAAGGCAACAGGTGCAAAAGTATGTATTCATACCATAGAGGACAATTTTTTAGATAAACCCAAAAACAATAAACTTGTTCCGAGTACCCCGGAAAGGCTTCTGGAGAGTGATTTATGATGAAAGTTTGTATGATAGCCGAAGGCAGTTACCCCTATGTTGTTGGCGGCGTGTCAGGTTGGTTGCACGATATAATAAAATTGTTTCCGAATATTGAGTTTAAACTCATTGCAATAATAACAGATTCTACAATCAGCGGGAAATTTGCATATGAATTGCCGGACAACCTTACGGAGGTCCATGAGGTCTATTTGAAGGATGTAGAATGGATAGGCACAAAGGGCAAAACAAAAAGAAATTTTGTGCATTTAAATGGGAAAGAAATAGAAGCCCTGAGGAGTCTTATTGAGGGAGAAGAAGTAGACTGGGGGGCGATTTTCCGTATATTCAGAGAAAGAGATGTTTCTATAAACGGTATTTTAATGGGTCCGGAATTTCTGGATATTACGAAGGCTTACTACTCACAAAGGTTCCCGGAAATTACATTTACAGATTTTTTATGGACTCTGCGTTCCATATATCTTCCTCTCTTTTTTGCATTAAAGTGTACACCTCCGGAAGCAGATTTATATCATTGTGTAGCGACTGGATATTCAGGTATTATCGGAAGCAAAGCACTATCTATGTACCCTGATGCCAGGCTCTTAATCAGTGAACACGGGATTTATACCCGTGAACGCGAGGCGGAAATCATCAGGGCAAAATGGGTTTATGGTGTTTATAAGACTATTTGGATTGAACAGTTTCGCAAGATGTCTAAATGTGCATATCATTTCGCGGATATCGTGACATCTCTTTTTGAACAGGCGCGTATTCTACAGATTGAACTGGGCTGTCCTGAACAAAAGACCATTGTTACACCAAACGGCATTAATGTGAAAGATTTTACGGAGGCCCCAATGAAGGAACCTAGTGATCCCCATATAAATGTGGGTGCAATACTTCGCATAACACCTATTAAGGATGTTAAAACCCTAATAAACAGTTTTTATTATGCATATAAGCAACAACCCAAACTTAAGTTATGGATTATGGGCCCCGATGATGAGGAACCGGAATATGCAGAGGAATGCCGGGAACTAGTAGAGGTTTTGCAGGCTGAAAACATAGTGTTTACAGGCAAAATCAATACAAGGGATTATATTGGGAAAATGGACATGACCATTTTGACCAGCATCAGTGAAGGCCAACCCCTTACAATTTTGGAAAGTTTTGCAGTTAAGAAACCATGTATAGCCACCAATGTGGGCAATTGTTGTGGTCTGATTTACGGTGAAGGGGATGGTTTTGGCGATGCCGGGATTGTTGTTCCGATTATGAACATTTCCGAGATCTCAAATGCAATCGTGAAATTGGCTAATAATCCGAAACTGGCCAAACAAATGGGGGAAAACGGCTATAATCGTCTTATAAGCAAATACCGAAACATTGATATGGAGGAAAAATACAAAGAAATCTATAGGGAGTTAATGATAATAAACGGGGCTGAATATGAGGAGAAATCTTTTAGCCCGGCATTGTAGTGCTAGTCAATAAAAATATTGGGGGTGCTATGGTAAGTGGCGGGAATTGGTGTACAGTTGAACAAAATATTTGATAAAGAAACGGTAGTAACCTCTCTCTACGGAATCAGTTTTAGTTTTACATATACTATTGCCCCAATGTTGGTTGTCATAGGATGCCTTTTAGCCATGTACAAGGTTTTGGGTTTCGATGAGGTTGGATATTTGGAAAGAGAGATTTTTTCTTGCAGTATTCTATATGTTTTTATTTTTTCTCTTTTGACCTCATCCCCGTTTAATTCGGTACTGTCCAAGTATCTGACAGACAGAATCTATGAACAGAGATATGAAGATGCAAGACCTTGCATCTATGTGGGGGTAATAACCAATTTAACTTTTTCATCCTTGTTGGCTGTCCCTTTTTATATCTATGCCATAATTGTGGGAGAGATACCTCTGTACTATGTTTTTACTACATATATGTGTTTTTTGGGACTTACGTTGACCTTTGCCACTATGATATTCAGTTCTATACTGAAGCAATATAAGAAAATTACGGCTTATTTTGTATATTCTATGGTGTTGGCTTTTTTTCTGTCCATTGTCTTTCATTATGTTCTTCATTTTTCTGTTACATATAGTATGTTGCTTGCTTTGACGATCGGTTTCTTATTTATCGCTTCTTTGGAACTTTCTGCAGTACTGCATTATTTTCCCGAGAACAGTCGTAGATATAGGGATGTTTTTGTTTACTTCAAAGTATATTGGAAATTAATTGCTGCTAATTTTCTATATATCTTGGGTTTGTTTGTTCACAATTTCGTATATTGGACCCAGCCTTGGAATTTGGTGGTGTGCAATACTTATGTTTGCAATCAGCCCTATGATATGGCGTCCTTTTTAGCTATGATAACTAATGTTTCAGCCACAATATTATTTGTTTCCAGAGTGGAGATGCAATTCCATGAAAGGTACCAGGATTATGTAGAGGCTGTTATCGGTGGGAAATTAGACAGCATTGAGAAAACTAAAAATAGAATGTTTCGCAACCTTTTTTCACAGATTCTGTCACTTGCTCATTTGCAGTTTATTATTTCCGTTGTCATTTACTTGGTTGCCATTATAGTCCTTCCTATCATAGGTTTTGGGGGCATGACAATGAGGATATATCCGCAGCTGGCAGTAGGGTATTTTATTTGTTTTTTAATGTATTCTGCAATGTTGTTTCTATATTATTTTGACGATTTGACGGGGGCGCTTCTCAATGGTGCAATTTTTGTCACTATTTCCTTTGTGGGTTCTATCATAACGACTAAGATGTCCCCGATGTGGTACGGTGCAGGGTTTACGGTTGCTTCCCTTGCCGCGTTTACATTCTCTTATTTTCGTCTGAGTTGGGTAGAGAAAAATTTGGATTATCATATTTTCTGCAGGGGTATCATTATAGAGCAGGTAAACAAGGATAAACCGGAGCCGGATATATACAATGTATATAAAAATAGAACCACAGTGAACAATCAAGCGAAAGAACGAAAGGAGGAAGGATATGTCGGCTAGACTACAGATTTTTGTCTGTTTATCGGGTATAATTTTAATTTATATGGCAATCAAGGCCAGTGTCGACCGAAAGATGATGGAAAAACAAAGCTTGTTTTGGATATTCGGGGGAATTACTTTTATAATTTTCGGTTTATTCCCTTCTTTGGTACATTTTATTTCGGAACAATTTTCTGTGGAATATCCACCGTCTATTATATTTGCCATATCTATTATTATCATGATTTTCGGGGTATTTAACAGTCATAAGACAAACTCCGAGTTGTCTGCAAGGGTACAAGAACTGGCGATGCAGGTATCTTTGTTAAACGAAGAAAATGCATCTTTCAAGGAAATTTTAAACTATGACCGGAAGGAGATAGGATAGGAGGAAACTAAAGGGTGAAGAAAAAATTATTGTTCATCATTAATACTATGGGCCGTGCCGGGGCGGAAACAGCACTGGTTAACTTACTGAAAAAATTGGATTCTATGGATTTATACGATCTTTATCTCTATACCATTATTCCTTGCGGTGAACTCTTTGACAGTGTTCCTTCAAATGTACATATTTTAAATAAAAATACCAATAAAGGTTCGGTGCTGTCATTTTCAGGACGTATATTTATTGCGGGGAGGGTTCTTTATTCATTTTTTTATAAATTGACGGGTTTAAGGCTCCTTAAATACATGATGAAAAATATTTTAGAACAGAAAGCATCCGGTCGAAAATTACAATATGACAAACTGTTTTGGAGGGTTTTGGCGGAGGGGCAACCGGATTCAAAGGGGAAATTTGACCTAGCAGTGGCTTATATTGAGGGAGGGGCGGTTTATTATCTGGCAAAGAAGGTAGATGCTCTTCATAAAGCGGCTTTTATCCATATTGATTACCGGCAAGCGGGTTATACACCTTTAATGGATCAGAATTGCTATGATGATATGGAAAAAATATTTGTTGTCTCAAATGAGGTGGGGGAAAAATTTCTTGAGGTTTATCCGCAATATAAGGACAGAGTAACACTCTTTCGCAACCTTTTGGACAAGGATGGGATTCTTCAAAAAGCTAAGACGGGAGCCGGGTTCACCGATGAATTTAATGGAATTCGTTTGGTGACGGTCGGTCGTTTACATTATCAGAAAGGCTACGATATCGCTATTGAAGCCTTGGCAAGACTCAGGGATGACGGATACAATGTACGTTGGTATGTGTTAGGTGAAGGTATGGAAAGAAGCAACCTAGAGGCTCTCATCAAAAGGCACGGTGTCGCCGAGCATTTTATTCTTATGGGGGCTGTAGATAATCCCTATCCTTATATAGACCAAGGGGATATCTACGTTCACGCAACTCGTTTTGAGGGAAAAAGTATAGCGGTAGAAGAAGCACAGATATTGGGCAAGGTAATTGTTGCATCGAATTGCACGGGTAATAGGGAACAGATACAATCGGGATTTGACGGTATTTTGTTTACCTTGAATGTGGAAAATTTAGTGGATGAGCTCAAGGGGATCATAAATAATCCGGAACTACAAAAAAAATATTCAAAAAATGTACTGAAGAAAAAGATGGAATTCCCGGAGGATTTGGAATCAATGCTGAAAATACTTGAGAGGTAGGTGGTTAACCATGAAAAAACTATTGATTATTATTCCGGCTTTTGATGAAGAAGCCAATATATCAAATTTGTTGAAAAATCTCTGTATACCGGAAATAGAAGACCTTGCCGATATTTTGGTGATTAATGATGCTTCCAGGGATCAAACCGGACTCATTATAAAAAAACATAGCATTAAAATGGTCACCCATGTGTTTAATTTGGGATATGGTTCCGCTCTTCAGGTAGGCTACAAATATGCGGTTCGCAATAATTATGATTATGTTGTTCAGATAGATGCGGACGGGCAACATTGTATATCGAATATTTTTCATATATACAATTGTCTGAATACACCTGATAAAGAAGGCAATCTGCCCGATATTGTAATAGGTTCCCATTTTGTCCGGGGGAGCCGGTCCTTTAAAATATCCGGGATAAAAAAATTTTCGATTCGTTTGTTTTCATGGATTATTAAAAAAACAACAGGCAGGATTATAAAGGATCCTACATCAGGATTGCAGGGACTAAATAGAAAAGCTTTTTTGTATTATTCTAAATATGGCAATTTTGACCATTCCTATCCGGATGCAAATATGATAATTCAGATGCTTTTGTTGGGTTTCCGGATTGAGGAAACAGCATCTGTTATGCATGAGAGAAGGGCAGGGATCAGTATGCATACCGGGCTCATAAAACAGATGACTTATATGCTGGTCATGCCCCTGAGCACTTTAACAACAGCTTTACGCATAAAAAAGGAAAGAGGAAAACTAATACATGACTTCAGAGAATTCGATAATAAAAGTGAAATGGGTGCCCCTTCTCAGGGTTGAAAGGGCAGAGCCGTTGGGAAACCCATATTGCAGATTATATTC
>DASRMN010000216.1:0-2135 GCA_035647935.1 Clostridia bacterium
GTGCTTTAACAAAATAAAAAAACAGGTAAATAATATAACTGAGCCATAAATAATTAAGCTTTGCCAAATAGAGCATATTCTTATAATAATTTATGGTCATAGATTTGTCTAACAGAAATAAATCTCTGTATTTATAAAAAATTCTTTGATTATCCATAAAATTATGTAACTCATAATCCTCATCTTTTGTTGTAAGAGTACGTTTACACAAAAGAACAGGCAGTATTGAAACCTCCTTTGATTTACTGAGCCTCAATAGCATATCCCCATCACAAAAATTTATAAACCTATCATCAAAACCTCCTATTTCCCTTATAATTTTCGTTCTGTATATAACTTGGGCAGACATCTTTGCCGGATTATCCAAGGTCCACCTTGAGGGATATGAGGCTGAATTTTTTATAATGTTTGCCACTGAATTCTTACCCTTTCTTTTGTCTATCAACAAGCCATCGCTACAGGAAGCGGCCATCTCCGGTTCCTCCTCCATAATTTCTATATGTGTGAAGGCTTTTGTCGGTTCCCAAACATCATTACTACGCAAAAAGGCTGTATATTCCCCATCTATGTGTTCAAGAATATGATTGCGAATTTCAGCAGTAGAAAGACAACAATCCACCTTCAGACAGTCGATATCAGGATAAGCAAGCAAGTCTTCCTGCAAACCGAGACTATATAGACTGTCCGGTTCGTTTGCATCTACAACCAGTATTTCTATCGGACTGTATGATTGATTTACAATACTATCGAGTGCTTGAAGGGTATTTAAAGTTGTATTCCGTCTGGCAATTAAAATAACATTTAATAATGATTTTTTCATAACAAATCCTTTATATCTGTTTTTTATTTTAAAATCAAATTTCCAAGGGTATAAAACCCCATGTAATCTCGGGAGGAAGAAACGTTTGCAAGAGCAATAAATCTTTCTGAGCGCAAATCATATATGCCGATACAAAACATATAGTTTTTTTCTTTTAATCCAGATATATTAATTCCCTTTTCCAATTTCACCTCTTCCTCCGGCAACCATTCCTTGGTATCGGTTTCAAGCCCATACTCATGTATTTCTGAAAAGGAAGGTGTCCGAAGAACAAATTTAACATCAAACTTATGATAACAAGGAGCAAATCCTTTGTTGACTATTTTTACTGAAGCTTGTATACGATTCCCCCCACCAAATATGGGAAACAAGTCAACATCCTTTATAGCAAAACGATATCCCAAATGAGCCGAAATATATTCAAATCCTGTTTTATTTTTCCATAAGGGTCCAAAAATCCCGGCCCCTTCTGATTTCCATTTGTTAAGCACTTGTCCGTCATATTGAGAATTCAAATAGGAAACCCGCATCCTTCTCAAAGTCTGCACAGCCGATCTTATATCGTTGTAAGGATTTTCATTGATAACCTCACCGCCATTGGAAACATATTTACATAACTCATTCTGAAATTCCAGTTCTTCATTTCTGACCCATTTATCACCGTAATTCTCGGAGTCTATAGAATTTACATTGCCGTAGGTCCCCAAGTCTGTTTCTGAAGCCGTTATTGCATCATTAAACAGTGAAAACCTGAATCTTCGAATCTCCGTAAGGGGCATCCCCTTATTCAAAGGTTCATTGATTCTGAGTACCATGCGCCAAAAGCTTGGACAGCGCAGAGCAATTTGGGTTTCCTCCCCGGAACACTCATGTAATTGCTCCGCCAACCTTATTATATTCCGTTGACCCAGATAGCGCGAGTCGTGCATTTCTCCCCAACTGCCAACGAACAAACCCTGCAAAATATAAATTTCCCTTGCATATGCTTTTAAAAGCGGAGACAATTGATCCATATGAATTAAAATGATAGATATGTCTTCCGGTTCACTTGATAACCCTTTGCCGTCCCAATCATACAAAAATCTCACAATCATCTGCTTTCCCTCTGAGGCAAAACGCCTGAATATTTGCTCTATGTTCCCGAGGGCAGTATCCGACAAAGGCCTGTCATTATAGTGAAAAAGATTAATTTGTACCAGACAAAGCTGTTGATCGGGGTCAATGAATGTCTCTTCAATCGTTATATTTTCCGCCCCCGATGCCTTGCTGTGGGCATAAAATTTATAAATAGAATATAATCCGCAATATGGGTTTC
>DASRMN010000217.1:0-2203 GCA_035647935.1 Clostridia bacterium
ATACAAGCCTTGATTCCCGAAATCTGCTGTGGTTTGTATTTTATAAAACCTTAAATGTTTCTCCCGCGGCTTCCGCTTCAGAATATATAATTTCTGATTGCTCGTCCATTTGTTCGGAACCGGAATGTTTTTCTATAAAAATAGTAAAAGTATATAGCACCTCATCTTTTTCAGCAACCAATGCGGTTTGATAAGATTCCTCGCCATAGTATATTAATTTTACTGCCTTATCGGCGCCGGATACAACAGCTTCGTTTTGTTCCCAGCCATCGTAATATTCATTTAAATAACTATAAAAATCGAGCCCCAGTACACCCAATGAATAACTGCCGTAAACCCTTACATCTATCATATCATCAACAAACAATACCGCACCGTCTCCATTCTCACTCTCCATGGCTTCTCCCCAATATTGCGGGTAATCTATACTGTATCCGAACCTTCCGTTAGTATAGTTGATAATATTATTTCTTTCCCCTCTATCATCTTGTTTTTCCGCATCGATACCATTTCCTGCATCCGTACCCTCCTTATTGTCTGCTATATCAGAGATACCGCCGACAGAATTCGTCCCTTCTGAAGAACCACCTTTTGTCCCCTGTTCTCCTATCGGGTTACAAGCGGTAAGTACCAAAACTATCAGAAAAAGTAATAAAATTCTTGATTTGTTCCTTTGTAGATTTAGCATGATTGTTTGCCTCCTTCTCCCCCCGCGGGGATTAAAATTAATTGATATAATATGTCATATGAAAAGTATATTTCATATAATCCATCTTTTGAAGAAAATAAACTCACTTCTATTTTTATATCCTTACACATATCCCATGTAAGGTATCCATATAATTCGGCTACCCTGTCCTTTCCATCAGCAGTCTGATATATTGCATACATTAAATTCAAAACAATTTCCTTAAAATTTAGAGTTATTAAACCTTCACCTATTACATCTTCTAATTCCATTTCGTTATATTCCCCTATATCCCTATCTATTACAAGGAATTGCAAACCTAGGAGACGATTGTGCAACAATAAGGCTTCGTTATATTCTTTCTGAAATAATAAACTTTTTGCCACATCATATGCTTTGAAAAGATTTTTGTTTATTTCACATAAAGACCTCCCGGTCTTCTAAATAATGTGAGCAGAATAACGTTTGAACTTAACTATGGCTTATTATCCATTCTAATAATAACATGAGGACGCTTTATTTGCCATCTCCATCGCTAAATTATTATAATTTCACCTGTAACATTTTTAAACTCTACGGAACGTTTATTGTAAAAAATGTTCAGTTCGATTAAACTGTACATATGGGAGGAGACGAATATGAATTGCGAAAAGATCGGTAGATTAATTTATAACTTACGCACGGAGAAAAAACTGACTCAACAGCAATTGGCTGAGTGTATGCATATCAGCGATAAAGCTGTTTCAAAGTGGGAACGAGGGCTTGGTTGCCCTGATATTTCACTGCTTCCCGCACTGTCAAATATTTTTGGTATCAACTTGGAAAATTTACTTGCCGGCGAATTAAATTCTAATGATTTAGTAGGAGGTAATATGAAAAAGCTAAAGTTTTATGTCTGTCCGTCATGCGGAAATCTATTGTTCGGAACTGATGAGGCCGCAATTTTTTGTTGTGGGAAAAAGCTATGCGTATTGGTTCCCCAAAAAGCCGCAGACACAGAAAAATTAACCGTGGAAAAGATAGAAAATGATTTTTTTATATCAACTGAACATGAAATGTCAAAAGACCATTATATTACTTTTGTTGCACTGGTAACAGGAGATAGTATTATGCTTAAAAAGCAGTATCCCGAATGGGATATTCAAATACGCATACCTCGTTTTGGACACGGAATGTTGGTATGGTATTGTACAAATCATGGTTTGTTCTATCAATTGATTTAGGAAGTGCAGTATGAATTTTACTGCTGTTGATAGAACAACTTGGCCATGTTAGGCTGTGTAAAAGCTGTCATAGGAATGGAAATCGAAGTCTACATCAACAGATAGCCTGGATAGATTAAAAACAGTGAGGTTTAAAGCAGTACCACCCTTCAAAACTAATCTATCTCTTAAAAAAGCATTTCCATTTATAAACTCTAATATAGTTATTAACCGATGAACCTTTTCTATTGCGTCTTTATGAAACCCTGTTTCTTCTGACAATCTAAGATAATATTTTCTATCCGCTTCAAAC